>JABITU010000352.1 GCA_018668195.1 Tateyamaria sp.
ACAGCAACCGCAGGACGCGCTGCAGCCAACGGTTCAGCCTGATCCTGCCAACGAGCAGCCTGAAATAGTCGATGCCAGTGGTGACAGCGGTCTTGTCGAAACACCGGAAAGCGCCCCCAAGCCAAAACCCCGCTCACGCAGCCGCAAGCCTAAACCAGTCAAGACCGATCATATGGAACCATCCGAAGATTCTGACCCCGCTGCTGAAGCCGCCAAGTAGGCTCAGGGCGCGGCGACGGCCCGCGCCAGGGCGCAGAATGCTTCCAGAGACACTTGCTCGGCCCGTTCCGTTGGGGCGATTCCAACTGCATTAAGACGATCTTCTATGTCTGGCGCAGTTCCCTTTAGGGCTGCACGCAGCATCTTGCGGCGCTGATTAAACGCCGCTGCAACCACCCGACTTAACACTTGTGCATCCGCCTCGAACCGAGGTGTCTGCAATGCAGTTATGTGAACCACAGCGCTCGAAACCTTGGGAGGTGGAGTAAAAGCTTCGGGCGGCAATGACATGGCGATCTGAGCATCGGCGCGCCACTGAGTAAGCAGGGCCAGCCTACCATAGGCTTTGGAACCCGGTTGAGCCACAATTCGTTCGGCAACTTCGCGCTGGAACATAAGTGTAAGCGATTGCCAGAACGGTGGCCAGCGGGCCGGTGTCATCCACCTCACAAGCAATTCGGTGCCGACGTTATAAGGCAGGTTCGCCACCACCCGGATCGGAGATTTCAGATGCGACAGCGGGTCCACGGCGAGCGCATCTCCTTCGATAATTTGCAATCGACCCGGATAGGTGGATGCAATCTGGGCCAAAGCAGGTAAACAGCGTGCATCTTTTTCGATCGCCAACACATTGCGCGCACCTTCGGCCAGCAAGCCACGGGTCAGCCCACCGGGCCCTGGACCAATTTCCAGAACGTCCGTTCCCGTCAAATCTCCAGCCTGTCGCGCGATTTTGGCAGTCAGGTTCAGGTCCAGCAGAAAATTCTGACCCAAAGATTTGCGCGCACTCAGTCCATGATTGGCTATGACCGCGCGTAGCGGCGGGAGGTCGTCGATTGCACCCATCTTTATTGTTCCTCGAATACTCTTGCCGCAGGTATTATGCCCTAGACATGCGTGCGGCCAACCGAATAGCTTCAATCATGCTGTTGGGGTTTGCACATCCTTGGCCCGCGATGTCAAAGGCAGTCCCATGATCAGGCGAAGTTCGCACGATTGGCAGACCCAGTGTGACGTTAACGCCGCGATCAAAATCCAGTGTTTTAATCGGGATTAGGGCTTGGTCGTGATACATGCAGATGGCGGCATCATAGCGGGTGCGGGCGGCTGCGTGAAACAGTGTATCTCCAGGCCACGGGCCTGTGATATCGAAACCCTGCGCGGACATATCGGCAATCAGCGGGCCGATCCAGTCCAGCTCTTGATGGCCCATGGCCCCGCCTTCGCCGGCGTGAGGGTTAAGACCTGCCACAACAAGTCTGGGAGCCTTGATATGAAACTGGTCACGAAGGCCCCGCGCTGTGATTTCAATGGTACTCCGCAACAATTCCGCCGTGAGCGCCTGCGGCACGTCTTGAAGGGCTATGTGAATAGTCGTTGGCACGACACGCAGAGTTTCCGACGCTAGCATCATAACGGCACGTGGTGCGTCTGTCAGTGCTTCGAGGTATTCGGTGTGGCCGGGGTAAGCAAAAGCAGCACCGTCCATCAGCACCTTTTTATTGATTGGCGCTGTGCATAGCGCGGCGGCAGTGCCAGAGCGGACAAAATCAACGCCTCGTGCGATGACGTCGATCACACCTTGAGCATTTGCGAGATCGGGTATGCCGGCGGTCGCCGGAGCGTTAAAGCGATGTGCCAATACGGGCAATGCCTCAGCACAACGCGCCGAAGTCTGTGATATGTCATCTATCAATGCCAGTGGCGTGTCGGTGGGCAAGTGCCGGGGGTCACCGATCCAGACCATAGGGATGTCATCGCGCAATGCTGCCCAAGCCTTGGCGGCGATTTCAGGGCCGATCCCGGCCGGTTCGCCACAGGTGATGGCGACGGGTCTTAGGGTCATTCGTAGATGAAGATTGTGGCTTCGGCGCGCAACTCTTCAAGCAGAGCTTCAGAAAACGCTGACAGCCTTTGGTTGCGCAATTGTGCCGATAAAGTCGCTCGATCAATCTCCTGATCTTCGGGTAAAACAGGCGTGCGGCCACACAGCATCAGGAACACCAGCGTTTCGCCATTTGCGCGGGTCAGTGCAGTCGACACCTCGCCTGGGTCAAGCTTGGCCAATTCAAGCGCGATATCTTGCGGCACCTCTGAGGGGGGCAGACTGCCGCGGTCAAGCAAACTTTGGGGCTGCCCTTTGGCGATGCCGTATAGATCGTCACAACGGTCTACCTGAGCTTTGATCGCGCGCGCACGGCCAATCGCTTCGGGACCGCGGCCGCCAGCGATGTAATAAGCAGCGTATTCAATGGCTGCGTAGTCTATCTTTGCCCCTGCAGTCTCGCGAATGTCGCGCAATTGAAACAGCGCTACGGCATCCGGGATTGGCAAAGGCGCGGTCACCTGCCCGGGTGCAAGAGCCAGTAAAATTGGCCTGAGTGACGGGGGCATTTGCGTGATCGGCAACCATTTTAACCGTCCGCCATTCCCGCGCGAGGCGGTCGCCGAAAAGCGTCGCGCATAGTCGGAAAACTCGGCCTCGGTCGTTGAGGCTGCAATGATTTCAGCCTGTTCATTCACTGCTTCAACACGCTCTGGCGGGGCAGGGATAATGATCTCAGAAACCAGTACTTCGATGCTTGTGTTGGTGCCAATCGATGACATGGATCTGTCTATTTCGTCGTCAGTGATCCGAACCCGGTTGCCATATCGCGCGCGAATGTATTCACGCCAAACCATTGAGGTCGCAACGAAATCGCGGAATGTCTCGCTGGCGACACCGGCGCTTTGCAACCCCTCCACAAACACGTCGGCGCTGAGTTCTGAGCGAGCTGCAAAGTCGCTTAGCCCTTTTTGTAGGTCTTCGGGTGACAGTATCACACCCGATTGTATTGCGGTTCCATCGCGCAAGCGGTCCTTTATCAACTCGTCCAGCACTTCTACACGACTGCTGCTTGGTGCTCCCATTACCTGCAGGAAGCGGATGCGCTGCTGCACCTCAAATTCGGTAATGACTGAATCGTCCACCTGCGCCACTTTGGCAAAGAGATTTTGCGCCGTGCTGACAGTCGGCTTCAACATCAGTGCGGCACATATTAGAACCACTGACTGGATAAAGTTTTTCATTGTCATACCGTTCATTTCGCCTGCTTTCCACATGATCGCGCAGATTGATGTTGTCCCGTATTCGCCGAGAACCCGCGCAAGGACACCGTAAAGCCTAGATTGGTGGAGGGCTCAACACTTGTCGAGGATGTATAGCGCCGATTAATTGTCATCGCGATGGTCGCGCATTCGTTCGAATAGATCAGCCCAGCACCAGCATTAGCTGCGCGCCCCCGCTCTAGATCATAGCGCAAATCCAGATTAGCTCTCCAGAAACGGTCAATCTTATAACCACCGTCCAAGATCAATTCGCTGATCGGCGACAATGGGTTTTCGGTCTCGTCATCAGACACCCAGATATAGATGCCTCCCAGATCCACATCTTGATTGCTCCAATCGCCGCGTAATTCAGCCTTTGAAACATCGAACCTTTCGTCAAAGAGCGTGCGTCCAGATACAGCCAGCCCACCATTGAACTTGAGCTGGCCCGCAAAAAGAAAATCTGATTGCATCGTCGCAAGGCCGGATGTTTCGGAAAACCCGAGCTGCGCGGAATCGCGCAAAACCTGTCCAAGTGTTACATTTGCTGACCAGCTGTCACGCGTATCGCCCGACCAGCGTGCGCCATACGCCAGCGACCAACCGCGTTCGCGAAGATCCCGTGCAGGAAAGCGGGACAAAGATAATAGATTGCCCTCATCAAATTCGACGCGTGTACTTTCCTCATTGGGTACAGCCAATTCGTCACCACCGACCCAGCTGATTTGCATCACAGGTTCGATAACTTGGTTTATCATGGTGCCGTAGCGGACCAGTGGATAGCGCACGATCACCCCAGCGCGAGGGGCAAAGCCACTGTCAGTGTTGTTGAAGCTGCTGTCCTGTTCGATATTCATCGCATCCGCAGCAAGGCCAAGCCTTGTCTCGACCTGTAAGCCGCCAAGCTGAAAGCTTTTAATCCAATCTGCTTCGATGTTCAGGCGCATTGCGTCGCGTCCGTCTGCAATGCCGTCAAGGTTAATGTCCATGTCCACGCGGGACTTCCGAAAATGACTATGCGCGGCTGCGACCAGCCGGAACTCTCCGCCCAATAAAGATGGGAAAAAGCGTCGTTCGTAAAGAGCGTCGATAACATCGTTTGGCAAAGTATCGTTGTCTTCGTCGTCACGAAGAGATTTGAAATTGATATAGCTTAAACGAATGTATTCATTGCGCAGGGTCCGGCTGATCCGCAATTCGCTGTCGAGCCGGTCCTTTTCGGAATAACTATAATCCTTGAGGTAAGCGTCGTCCGAGGTCAGTTCGACGTCGAATTGCAGCACAAAATTTCGACGCAGATCAAATTCTCCCGCGCCGAATAGGTAACCACGCCCGTTTCCGGGCTCAAGATCGTCATCGGTTATAGCGCTGGCAAACTCGACGCGACCCTTGGCAAAGACCTGCCGGTATCGAAATTCTAGGGTTTGGGTGCTGCTAGATAGATAGGGGGTTAGAGTTAAATCGCGATGATCACCGATCCGAATGAAATAGGGTATCTTGATCCCGGTACCCAGTTCTGAAGATGACTTGATGGATGGGATTAGAAATCCTGATGTGCGTTTGAGGGTCGGATCGGGCAAGCGGAGCCTTGGCAAGTATAGGATGGGCACGCCGCGCACCCTGAGTTGGGCTTCGTCGAAGTAGAGTTGCTGTTCTTTGCGGTCGTGGATCACGCGTTTCGCCCGAATCTGCCAGAGCGGCGGGGTCGGGTCACTCTCGCAGATACGACAAGAGGTGACAGCGGATTTGTAAAGCTGTGTATACCGCCCACCGACCCGATTGATCTGCACTGCTGCCAATTGTAGCTGGTCGTTCAGCACCATACGCGCACCAGTAAGCAGGCCGTTTTGAAGATCATCACTTAGTTCTGCCTGACTGGCTAAAACGGTAACACCTGTTCCATCTTTAATTGTGATCGGACCAAGAACGATTAGTTTGCCTGTGGCTTGGTCATAGCTGATTTTCTGCGCGGTCAGTCGAGTCGTGCCCTGAAATGCTTCGACGTTGCCGCTTGCTGTCAGTACTCGATCTCGAGTGACCTGAACGTTGTCCGCGATCAAAACGGCTGGAGCATTAGCTGTTCCAGCAGTACCTGTTTGGGCAAATGCCGATACCGTATGCAGCATCAGTGCAAGCAGGGCGGCTATCCCCCATGGCCGTGCGCGCCTAACCATCTTCTACCCGCAACAAAAGGCCAAGCGCCAACAGGATCGACGCCACGGGCGGCGCCCATGCTGCCAACATGACTGGAATCTGGCCATTTTCGCCCAGAATTTGCGCAAAGCTTCGAATGAAATACAACCCGAACCCCAGTAACACTGCGGCCAGCACCGCAGTGCCAGTCCCCCCAATTCTGGTATGCCGCATCGTAAAGGCTGCGGCAACAAGAACCATACCCATAAGAAAAACAGGTCGTGCCAATTGCGATTGTAGCCACACATGGTGGCGGCGCGCGGAAAAGCCGGCTTGTTCCAATTGTCCGATGAATTGGGTCATGTCCCAGATGGAAACGCCTGCCGGTGTCCCAAGGCTTTCTCGGATGCGATTTAGGGTCAGTGTTGATGGAATGGAAAGGAAATCATGTATTGCAGCGCTGGCCTCAGGGTTAAGCCCAGCGGTAAGTGGCCAGGCCTTGGCATCGCGCAGCAACCAGGCGCCATCTTTCAGGGTCGCGCTGGCAGCATCGATTCGCCGAATGGGACCACCCTGAGGTGAATAGGCCACGAACGTTACATCATATAGAACCGAGGCGTCCGCGTTTGATCGCGCAGCTCGTATCACAGTTTGGCCTTGCACGCCCCCCTGACGCAGCCAAAGCCCATTTTCCGATATCAATAACGCTGAAACACCGCCTGAGCGATAGGTCTCGGCCAGTGAGCTATAGCGTTTGGACGTAGCCGCCACGATCGGTCCAAGCGTGGTTGTGGCAAAGATACCAACAAGAAAAGCTACCAAAATGGGTGCGGCGAGCCCTCTTAGCGCCGAGCGGCCCGCCGCCCGCATAACAACCAGTTCAGACGATCGCGCCAACGCCACAAACAGCGCAACCGTACCAAGGATCATTATCAGTGGCAGGATCTGGTTCAGTGTTGCGGGTGCATTAAGCAGCGTTAGGCCAAGTCGCTGACCAAAGGACACGCCAATGTCAGAGAATTTGCGGGTCTGATCTATCATGTCCAAGAGCAGGATGAACGCCAGCAAGAGCACTGTGATAATCCCGAGACTCAGTGCAAAACGTCGCGCGATATACAGGTGCAAGATCATGTGGCCCCCTTTGCGCGGCGCCAAAATGTGGGATGTGCAGCAGCCCATAGCAATCCAGTAACTGTAAGAGCACCAACAATTGATGGCCCGTAAAGGATTGGCCACATGACAGCGTCGTTCAGAACGATGCCCGTTAGGCCAGAGCGTGCCCCGTCAAGGGCCACCAACATCACAAATGCAATCACGATCTCGCGCCACACCCCAAAGCGCGAAAATCCGCCTACAAGAAGGGTGGCAAAGCCGATAAGCGCGGTCACGATGCAAAACGTTGAACGAGCAAAACGGCTATGTAATTCTTCGGCAACTGCGCCGGGCGTGGTGTTGTTTTCAGCCGCAATATGCGCCCAGTCGCCCATTAGATCGGCGCTTTTCAGAAACTTAATGGACGGATCAGCTGTATCATTTTGTTTTAACAAGTCACTAATATCAAAAGAAAAATCCTGAAACTTGGCTGTAGACAGACGCTGACCCATAGTCATTCGTTGCGCCAGCCCATCCACCATAATCAGCGAGGTTCCGTCGCCATCACGCACGAGATAAGCTTCGGCAGCGGTATAGATGACGCGTTTTTCCATTTCGCGCCGGTCAGCAAGGAAAACGCCGCGCAACACACCATCTTCGCTGATTGCGCGCGTGTAAAAAGTGATGCCTAGAGCAGGTGTCAAAAAGGTACCCTCGGTCAGTAGCTGCGAAGTAACATTGCGCGAAATTGCGATTTCGCGTTCGCTCAGCTGTGCGGCCGCCGCTGGCATCAAAAAATGGCTGAGTACGGTCATCATACAGCCTGCAATAACGCCAAATACGACAACTGGCCTTGACAGTCTCCACGGCGATGTTCCGGTTGCCTGCATAACCGTAAGCTCGCTTTCATTGTTGAGCCTGTTGGTCACGTATACCGACGCAGCAAATGCAGCAATCGGCAATACCGTTGTGATTAGTCGTGGCAATCCAAGCGCGGTGAATTCAAGAAATACGAGCGCAGTTTGTCCGTCGCTAATCAATCTATCAACAAGCTGAACGGCCCGGTTAATCCAGAACACAGCCACCAGAACGAGCGCAAAGAACCCGAACAACACAAGCAGTTGAGACAGCATATAGCGGTCGAACTTTGCCAAGGTGATCCCCCGCCTAAATAGTGGCTCTGATTTTAGTGACGCGGCAGCGTTTGCGACAAACTAGCCTAAGCAACCGGCGGGGAAAACTCCTAAACGTTGGATCGGGCTGGTCAGCAGGCATTGGCCGGGCTAGGTCTGTTGCATTGATTAATATTTGCAGAGGCACCAATGACCCAACTGACACCGCTTTCCTTTGTTGAAACCGACTTAAACGCACTGGCAGAACGCAAGGGACGAGTGGCCGTAGTGGTCACGCCTGAAGGCAAGCTTGAACTATCAGCACGGCGGGTCAACCGACTTACAAAAGGCGCTGTTCAGCGATTTGTTGCCAGTGATGGCTTTGCCAAGGTCAAACCGGGCCAGATTATGTCGATGGCTTGGCCGGCTGGCATGGAGGCTTCGGCTGTGGATGTAATTTGCCTCGCGCGGAACCATTCTATTGAAGACGCACGCAAGGTCGGTGCTACGCTTGGCAAGCTTCGTGGCAATGGCGATATTTTGTTGGCTTTGGACAGTGTGCGCAGAGCGGCTGAAATCGCGTTTGGCGCAGTTATGCGTGACTATGCGTTCACTGATCATAAAACGAGTGACAAGGGTCATGCAGATGGTGCGATTGTTGTGATGTGTTCACGTCATGACGAAATTAGAACTTCGGTGGCGCCGCTTTTGGCTATCGCAGAGGGCACGTTCATGACCCGTGATCTTGTGAATGAGCCAGCAAATGTGCTGACCACAACAGAATTCGCAGATCGGCTGAGCGCAATGCGTGATCTTGGCCTCGAGGTCGAGGTGCTCGACGAGTCAGAGTTGGAAAAGCTTGGCATGCGCACCTTGTTGTCGGTTGGCCAAGGCTCTGACAGCCCCTCCAAAGTTGTCGTGATGCAGTGGAACGGCGGCGCCAAAGGCGACGCACCGCTTGCGTTGGTCGGTAAGGGCGTTGTCTTTGACACTGGTGGCATCAGCCTGAAACCGGCGGGTGGCATGGAAGACATGACCATGGATATGGGTGGCGCGGGCGTCGTCGCTGGTACGATGCGTGCCTTGGCATTGCGCAAGGCCAAAGCAAATGTTGTGGGGCTGGTTGGGCTCGTCGAAAATATGCCGTCGGGCAATGCAACCCGCCCCGGCGACGTGGTGACGTCGATGAAAGGGGACACAGTCGAGATCATCAACACGGATGCTGAGGGCCGCCTCGTGCTGTGTGATGTCATGTGGTATGCGCAAGAGCGGTTTGAACCTGCAGGCATGATAGATCTTGCGACGTTGACTGGTGCAATTATCATCGGCCTAGGTCATGAAAACGCCGGCGTTTTTTCTAATGACGATGCACTCTGCAACGCCTTTCTAAAGGCCGCGATGACCGAGGGCGAGGGGGCTTGGCGGATGCCACTGGGCCAAGCCTATGACGATATGCTCAAGTCACGTATCGCAGATATGAAAAATGTTGGTGGACGAGCTGCAGGGTCAGTGACAGCCGCACAATTCCTGCAGCGATTTGTCAAACCCGATATGCCGTGGATTCATCTGGACATTGCTGGCGTGGCCTCTGTCAAATCTGATACGATGCTGTCGCCCAAGGGCGCAACTGGCTGGGGTGTTATGGCGTTGAACCGGTTAGTGGCAGATCAGTTCGAAGGCTAAGCTATTATGGGGGCTGCATATTTCTATCATCTCACGCAACGCCCGATGGAGGAAACTCTGGCGATGCTGCTGAACAAGGCCCGTGCAGCCGGGTGGCGGGTGGCGGTGCGTGGCACCGATGCTGCCCGCATCGCTTGGCTGGACGAAAAGCTCTGGCTTGGGGCGGATGACGGGTTTTTGCCCCACGGCATCGCCGGTGGTCCGCACGACTCGGATCAACCTATCTTGTTAACTGTCGGAGCGGCTGGCAACGGGGCAACTTGTGTGATGTCGATTGATGGCGCGGCTGTAACAGCCGAAGAAGTCGCATCATTGGAGCGGGTCTGCATTTTGTTTGACGGCAATGACCCGGATCAGCTGAACACTGCCCGGGAACATTGGAAGGCGCTTAAAGATGCATCAGCTTCGGCGCAGTACTGGTCAGAAGAGAGCGGCCGATGGGAAAAAAAGGCAGAGACCTAAACTTTTTGATGTCCTAAATTTATATATCTTTCGTTTTACAACAATATCTAACGCCTGATAGTTAATGTAATCATATGTTGTGTACTAGCGCGAAAGTGTCAGTTTTCCGTCAGATATTTCTATTCGGGACCAGCGCTGTAGATAATTCATCCCCAACAGGGATTGACCTAGGTCACCCGCGTTAACGACCGCGGGCAGGTTTAGGTCATTGTAAGGACCGATAGCCACAGTATCGAGCCGTACGGGCGCAGTGCGAACTTCACCATTTGCGGTAAGGGCGCGCCCGAAATACGTTAATTCGTTAGGATTGAGACCAAGTTTATCGGCATCTTTTTGGCTCAGCACAATCTGGGTGGCACCGGTATCAACCACGAATTCCGTTGGCACCCCGTTTACGTCGAGGGTTAGATTATAGTGGCCGTCTGGGCTTCTTGGAATTGTGATGGTGCCTTGGTCATCAAAGCGGGTCTGGTGAGCGAACAAATCATCCTGGATATCACTCCAGACGCCGACAGCTGCGACCGCCCCAATAAAGATCAAAACCCAAACCGCGGCCATTTGCAGAGTCTGCCCCAGTTTAAGCCGCTTGGACAAAAGAAAACCGCCGCCTAGAACAGCGACGAGAGTGCCAAGGTAAAGTAATTGCGCGATATTGTCTGAACTCATTCCTTGAATATAGGCACGCGCGCACGAATGTCAGCCTGCAATCAGCCCAAAATCGCGCAACCCATCCAGCACGAATTGAACGGAAAGCGCGGCCAGCAGCATTCCCAGCAAGCGGGTCACGACAGTGATCCCTGTTTTTCCCAAGGCCCGTTCGATTAGATTGGATGCTAGAAAGAGAACAAGGCAAGCACCAAGCACCAACGCCGTAATCGCCAAAACCAGAGCAAGCCCCTCCATCCCCGGTTTCTGACCCGTGAGCAAGATTACAGAGGCGATCGCACCGGGGCCTGCGATCAGGGGGATGGCAAGTGGAAAGACGGATGGATCGATTTGATCGTCATCCTCAGCCTGATCCTCTCGCCGCTTCGTGCGCCGCTCGAACAGCATGTCGAGAGCCGTCAGAAACAACAGAATGCCACCTGCGACACGAAAGGCGGGCATGGAGATGCCTATGAAGCCCAAAAGCGCTTCGCCAAAAAGACCGAACAGGATCAGAACCGCCATGCCGATTGCGCAAGCGCGGAACGCAATATTGCGCCTCTGGCGGGCAGGAACGCCTTGGGTCAGTGCCACAAACAACGGGGCCAGACCGATCGGATCGATTATCACGAACATGGTTACGAATGCGGTGATGAGAAAGGCTGTATCAATCATTGTAAATTCATTTTCAGTGCTTTGTGGCGCGTTATTAAATCTCTAGGGATATATCCCGAAACCCATAGATATTTGCCATGACCCTGAGTGTTAAGCACCCTGAGCGGTTTCAAGTTTTTCGAGGTCTTGCAGCCAATGTGCTTCTGCGCGGTCAAGGGCCTGCATGACTTCGGCGTATTTCTTTTGCCAGACTTCCATCTCGCCCAGTTTGCTATCTTCGTACAACCCGGGATCGGCGAGTTTACTAGCGAGTTTGTCACGCATGTCGTTGAGTTTGGTGACGCGGGCTTCGGATTTGCGTACTTCTGAGCGCAACGCAAGGATTGCGTCGCGGCTGGGGCGTTTGGCTTTTGGTTTTTCGACTTCTAGTTTTGCTGGCTTAGAATCATTCAACAGCATCTTGCGGTATGCTTCAAGGTCATCTTCGTAAGGTTTGACAGTACCGTCTGCGACGAGCCACAGCCGGTCTGCGACGAGTTCGAGAAGATGCATATCGTGGCTGACCAGGATAACAGCGCCCGTGTAATTGGTGAGCGCCTCTACAAGCGCTTCGCGCGATTCGATGTCGAGATGGTTTGTAGGTTCGTCCAGGATTAGCATGTGCGGCGCGTCCAGCGTGGCCAGCAGCAGTGACAGACGCGCCTTTTGCCCGCCCGAAAGCTTGCCCACAAGCGTGTCGGCCTGATCAGCCATCAAGCCGAAACCAGAAAGACGCGCACGCCAACGCGATGGACCTTCATGGGGCCGTTCGCGGCGCAGGTGATCAAGTGGAGTTTCGTCGATAAACAGTTCATCCACCTGGTGCTGGGCAAAGTAGCCTATGCGAAGTTTCGTCGATTTGGTGATTTTGCCCGTAAACGCGGGAAGGCGATCGCTAAGGAACTTTGACAATGTCGATTTGCCCTGACCGTTTTTACCCAACAAGGCGATGCGATCATCCTGATCAATCCTGAGCGAGAGTTTCGACAGGACTGGGGCGTCGCCGTAGCCTGTACTCGCGCCGTCAAGATGAACAATGGGGGGCGAAAGATCCTCTGGGTTAGGAAAGTCAAAGCGGCGCAATCCAGCCTCTTGAGGGGTCGAAATAGGCTGCATACGGGAAAGCGCCTTGAGCCGCGATTGCGCTTGGCGGGCTTTGTCAGCCTTGTATCGAAACCGGTCCACATAAGACTGCAGATGCGCGCGGCGGGCCTCTTGCTTTTTGGCCATGGCAGCTGCAAGCGCCAGTTTTTCAGCACGTTGCCGCGCAAACTGGTCGTAGGGGCCTTGATAGAATGTCAAATTACGATCTTCGAGATGCAAAATTGCGCCAACAGCACGATTTAACAAGCCGCGGTCGTGGCTGATGATCAACACGGTGTGGGGATATTTTGCCAGATAGTTTTCAAGCCAAAGTGCACCCTCGAGATCGAGGTAGTTGGTTGGTTCATCTAGCAACAGCAAGTCAGGTTGAGAAAACAGGACTGCTGCTAGCGCGACACGCATGCGCCAGCCACCCGAAAAATCCGAGCAAGGCATGCGCTGTTCTGCATCGTCAAACCCAAGCCCTTTGAGGATGGTTGCTGCGCGCGCCTCAGCGGACCAAGCGTCGATATCGCTCAGCCGGGTCTGAATTTCCGCAATCCGCGTCGGATCCTGTGTGGTTTCAGCCATCAGCTCTGCCCGCTCGGTATCGGCAGCAAGCACCGTATCGATAAGCGATGTGGCCGATGCAGGAACTTCTTGAGCAACACCACCGATGCGCGCACCGGACGGCAAAGATATATTGCCGCCCTCAAGCGCCAGCTCGCCCCGGATGAGGCCAAACAGCGTCGTCTTGCCCGTCCCATTTCGTCCCACAAGGCCAACTTTGTGACCCTCGGGAATTACGGCGCTGGCGCCCTCGAACAAAGGCCTGCCTGCGACCGCATAGTTGATGTCAGATATCCGTAGCATGCGGGCGGTGTGCCGCAGTTGGCGGGCGTCGTCAATCGCACCTTTCCAAGCATGAAACCCCATGCTATCGGATCCGCGATTTCAACACCGGGGCGCTTAACCTATGCGCCCATACCAAGAGGAATGATCCCATGGCTCTCGAGCGCACGTTTTCGATCATCAAGCCCGATGCAACCCGCCGCAACCTAACCGGCGCAATCAACGCCAAGTTCGAAGCGGCTGGTCTGCGCATTGTCGCCCAAAAGCGCATCCATCTGACAAAAGCGCAGGCTGGGGTGTTTTATGCTGTGCATGCTGAACGCCCCTTTTACGACGAGCTGTGCGAATTTATGGCATCCGCTCCGATCGTTGCTCAGGTTCTTGAGGGCGAAGGCGCGATTGCAAAAAACCGTGAAGTGATGGGGGCGACAAACCCCGCCGATGCCGACGCTGGCACGATCCGTGCTGACTTTGCGGAATCGGTTGGCGAAAACTCTGTTCATGGCTCTGACGCGCCGGAAACTGCAGCCATCGAGATAGCATATTTCTTTTCGGGTCTCGAACTGGTCGGCTGATCCCGTCCACACGTTACAAATTATGAATCGGCGCGCCCATGAGGGTGCTCCGATCTTAAGGATTTTATTTCTCAGTTATTTGCAGAATGAACTTATCGATTTAGTATATTGATTTGTATAACAGAAAATATATATCAGGCCACTCAATTTTTAAAATGGATCGTTTTGTAGATTTGATTTCACTCGAACTCCAATTTGATCCATCACTTGTTCAAAGGCGGATAGATCACCATCAAAAGCGTTTGCCTTGAGTACATCAAATCGTTTGCGTAGCTCTTTCTTTTCCTCGCCCTTACAATCGTTCCAGGGACGGCCTTGTACTGCCATGACCAGCACATAATAGCCGATAAAATGGGGGCGCGTGCCAGACTGTAGCAAGCGGCGGTATGTTTCGTCTGGGCCAAGTGCGCGCAGGGTTTCTGCATCAAGAATCCCTGCCTTGGCACAGGCGGCATCCATTGCGGATCCCAAATTGCGGATTGTCGAAACTGGCGTATTCATTCTTGGAATTTAACGCTCAGCATTTTGTTTGTCACCAGGATTGGAGTTTGGACTTTTCTCTGCTCCGCCGAGTTAATTGTAATGCAACCTTGCTTTAAACAGTTGTGCATGACTGCATCAAAAAAGGTATTCATTTTATGATTTCAAAACAATATCTTGTAATTTGTCGGTACATCGAAGCAGGACGCAGCAGGACCGAAGGAAAATTTATTTCGTTCATTGCATTGGGCCACCCCTGAGGTTCCAACGCAATACCAGCGTTCGGGCCGACATTGGCGTCTAGCAGCACGGGTAATTGCGCACCGCCATAAACCTGAAGCCCCGGTTCAGTGGTTTCGATTTTCATCTGCAATCCGTCTGCTCCGGTAAGTGTTGCGGCAGGGTATGGGGTGGCATGCCGATTGTGAGACAGGCAAAGATTGTGGTCAATATTTTGTGGAACCTGTCGCGGCCTGCGAAAGTCAAAGCGAGTCCCATCCACTGATCTGACTTCGCCGGTTGGAATATTTGATTTATTTACAGGTAGGTAGTGATCGGCGTTCACGTGCAAATAATGCAGCCCTGCATCGCCTAGTCGCCAATATGGGTGATGCGCAATGTTCATTGGCGTAGGTTTTGTGGTTGTGGCAGTGATCGTGAGTGTCAAGGTCACCCCTGCGACGGCGTACTCGGCAGTGATGTCACGGTGCCCCGGCAGACCACAGACCCCATCTGCGAGTAAACAGCGTAATATGAGCCTGTCGTTTTTTTGTTTGATGACTTGCCAGTGTTTTGTCTGAAGTCCATGCGGCCCGCTATGCAAACAGGTTGCACCACTTTCATTTTGAGGCATCTGGTATTCGCACCCGTCGATCATAAACCGGCCATGGCGCACCCGATTTGCCACGGGCCCCACCAACACGCCGGGATAACACGTCAACCAGCTTGGGTGCTTCGCCTCATTTGCATCCAGCACTAGATTTGCACTGTGGCGTAGATAAACGCCGCACAATCGTGCCCCACGCGGAGAAATCTGTACGCGCAGCTCATCCGAGGCGACTGTAAGAAAATTGGTCATCGCATTACCGTTCTCGAACCACCTATGCCCGACAAACAATCGTTTGTCTGCATACTAAGCCTGACAACGCTATTTTCATACCTACGGAAACCAAATGCCTCTTTGGCTTTCGGTCGTTAATATTACATAATGTAAGACCCTAAACCACATACAGCCAAGACCGAATCTTGGCTTAAAGCGCCGGGTAATGCCGTGCACTCAAAGATCGAAGCCCAATACTGAAG
>JABITU010000353.1 GCA_018668195.1 Tateyamaria sp.
GAGCCGCAAGAACGTGATGTAATCGCCACCTTGCTGGCGCAACATTTTGTCGATATTTACGGCGCACCTTCGATTGAGGCAGCGCGCGGAACTGCACTTGATGAAATTGATCAGATGGCAGATCTATGTGCCGATCACGCCCCTAATACGTTGCTGACCGTTACCCGCGAATTAACCCCCGCTGGCGTCCGCGAGAGTTTCCGCATGATCGAAGCACAACAGGCCGACATCATGCAGTTTGCCGTCCACGGCCATCTGGATGATGAACCACATAGTCACTGATTAGGGCGAGGATGCGTTGAACGTAAACAGTTTCTCGCCAGCGATTTGATAGTTGTCGATGAGTGTTGAGGCCTTTTGGCTAGTCAACCAACCCTCAAGCTGCATCGCAAGATCATTACGGATATACGAATTCTTTGACGGATTAATGGGCAAATACGCATACTGGTTAAACAGCGCCGGATCCCCTTGATAGAGCAAGACAAGTCCGCCCTTGTTCCCAAAATTCAACCAACTTGCTCTGTCTGAGAAGACATAGGCGTTAAGTCCCACAGCCGTGTTTAGTGCCGCTCCCATGCCCGCTCCGACAGATTGATACCGCACCCCCAAAGTAGCAATATCAATGCCTGCAAGTGTCCAGATCGCCAGTTCGGCTTTATGCGTGCCGCTATCATCTCCACGACTTACAAAGGGCGCGCCGGCAGCTGCGATCCGGCCCAAAGCATCGGCTGCGTCGATGGCTGCACCGATCCCAGCCCCGTCTGCCTTTGGTCCGATAACGACAAAATCGTTAAACATGATTTCACGGCGGTGCGTACCATGACCCGCCCCGACAAACGCCTCTTCTGCGGCTTTGGAATGCACCAGTATTGCGTCCACATCGCCCGCTTCCCCAAGGCGCAATGCTTGACCTGTGCCGACCACCAGAAGTTGGACATCCAAACCCAGATCATCCTTGATCGCGGGTAGCAGAACATCCGCAAGGCCGGAGTTTTCAAACGACGTAGTGACTGCCAAGCGCATCACATCTGCAGCAAGGAGTTGCCCCCACAACACGGCAATCACCGTAAAAAGAACCCGCATCACGTTACAATATCCCCTCTGAGAAACGCAGCCAGTGCGCCCGTAGCGGGTCTGTCAAAAATGGCTGCTGGACCGAGTTCATGTATCTTCCCATCCAGCAAAAACACAAGATCATTTGCGAGCCTTCGCGCCTGTCCCATGTCATGTGTCGCCATGACAAGCCGCGTACCAGCGCTGGCAACCTCGTATAACAGGGCTTCGATCTCACGGGTGGCGTGGCCATCCAGATTGGCGCAAGGTTCATCCAGAAACAGCACATCGGGTTTACGGATCAGGGCACGGGCAATCGCCAGCTTTTGCCGCTCACCACCTGAGAGGCGCGTAGCTTGACCATTGCGTGACGCCTCAAGCCCGATCCGCGCCAGCCAGTGATCCACTGCCATAGCGATCTGGTCCTTTGGCGTTTTCAACAACTTGAGCGGATAGGCAAGGTTTTCGGCCACTGTGCGGCGCATCATTATAGGCGTCTGAAAGACAAAGCCGTGCTTGGCCGGATCATCGCATTCCCACGCCACCTGCCCGTCATTGACACGTTCGATCCCGTGCATCACCCGCAGCAGCGTGGTTTTACCCGATCCGTTCGGCCCGACAATTATCGTCGTGCCATCGGTAGCGAGCGTAAGATCTACCGGACCAAGCACGGTCTTGCCCTGTTTGCGGACGTGCACGCCACTCAGGGTCAATGGAAACGCAGCTGTCACCAGCGTCCCTCCCTTTCGGTGCGCGACAACGTGTGGATAGCGAGATTGACCAAAATCGCAATGCCGATCAATACGAACCCTAGACCCAGCGCCAATGCAAAGTCCCCTTTGCCAGTCTCAAGTGCGATGGCCGTTGTCAGCACGCGGGTCACATGGTCAATATTGCCACCCACGATCATAATTGCTCCGACCTCCCCAATGGCACGCCCGAATCCCGCCAATGCCGCTGTCAGCAGGTTGCGCCTGCCATCGTAGATAAGCGTCAGTATCCGCTGCCGTTTTGACGTGTTCAGCGAAATCAGAAGATCATGATATTCGGCCCATAATTCGCGCATCGACTGGTGGGCGATTGAGGCGATAACCGGAGTTATGATGATGACCTGCGCAATGATCATCGCCGTCGGTGTGAACAGCAGATTGAGAACGCCAAACGGCCCGGACCGCGACAGCATAATATAGACGACCAATCCCACAACAACCGGCGGCAGCCCCATGAGCGCGTTGATCATCGAAATCACAAAACGCCTATAGCGAAAGCGCTGTACAGCAAGGTAAGTGCCCAGTGGAATGGCAATTATACTCGCGATCAAAAGCGCTGTCAGTGTCACGCGTAATGACCGCAGGCTGATTCCCCAAAGCTCCTCATCAATGCTCACTACGAGCCAAAACGCCGCTTTTAGACCGTCGATAATTTCGATGATTTAATCTCCATAGTTGTCCTCCTCAATGAGGATCCTAAGATAAAATTAATACTATCAACTGCGAATCTTGCAAATAGAACTTGTACACTGTTTCCGCCAATTTCCAACAGTTAGATTGGCAATCGCCTGGCGTTGGGCAGACGTACTTAAACACTCGTAAAAAATTCGACAAATTCAACATCATGCAGCACAATAATGGAACTACTCCACTGAAAAAATCGCACCTTTTTTGCCTTAACCATTGTCTACTTTATGAATGTATTTCATGATTGGAATGCTTCTGTATTAAAATGTTTTTTGCGAGATTTACGTCATCTTTATAATATGGTGTTCTGTATTTCTTAGAGATGTTTCGGATGCTGAATATTCCTAAAACGCATTGGGATGGCGTGGTTCCTGATCCCGTCCTTTGGCCCTTTTCTCACCAAAAATCAAAGAAATTTACGAAATGTGCTATC
>JABITU010000354.1 GCA_018668195.1 Tateyamaria sp.
CCAAGCTGGCGTTGCGCGTGTGATAATTGAACGTCCGCACAAGAAATGTCGCGTTACAATCCATACTGCACGCCCCGGTGTTATCATCGGTAAAAAAGGTGCGGACATCGAAGGTTTGCGGAAAAAGCTGGCGAACCTGACGGACAGCGAGCTGCACCTCAATATCGTTGAAGTGCGCAAGCCAGAGTTGGATGCCGCATTGGTTGGTGAGAGCATTGCACAACAGTTGGAGCGTCGGGTGTCTTTCCGCCGTGCCATGAAACGTGCCGTGCAAAACGCCATGCGCATGGGTGCGCTTGGTATTCGTGTGAACGTCGCAGGCCGCCTTGGTGGCGCCGAGATCGCGCGTACCGAGTGGTATCGCGAGGGTCGCGTGCCGCTGCATACTCTGCGGGCCGATATCGATTACGCACACGTCGAGGCAACGACTGCCTATGGTATCATCGGGATCAAGACTTGGATCTTTAAAGGTGAAATCATGGAGCACGACCCTCAGGCGCGTGACCGTAAAGCACAAGAACTCCAGGATGGTCCTGCGCCCCGTGGCGCTGGTGGCCGTCGCTAAAGGAGGGCACATAGATGCTTCAACCAAAGCGTACCAAATTCCGTAAGCAGTTTAAGGGCTCGATCAAGGGCAAAGCAAAGGGCGGGTCTGACCTGAACTTTGGGACCTTCGGCCTTAAGGCTCTGGAACCCGAGCGGGTTACAGCCCGTCAAATCGAAGCGGCGCGTCGTGCCATGACTCGTCACATGAAACGTCAGGGCCGTGTCTGGATCAGAATATTCCCCGATGTACCAGTGACTGCCAAGCCGATCGAAGTTCGGATGGGTAAAGGTAAAGGGTCTGTTGACCGCTGGGCCTGCAAGGTCAAACCTGGCCGCGTGATGTTCGAGATTGACGGCGTTAATGACGACATTGCACGCGAAGCACTGCGTCTGGCTGCTATGAAGTTACCGATCAAGACACGGGTCGTCGTTCGCGAGGACTGGTGATGTAAGGCGGGGATAGCCCTGTTCTATAGCGAGATTGAGGGCCCCCGACGTAAACGCGTTGGGGGCTTTCGTGCTGAAACGCGAGCAATTCCTCCGGAGGCGCACTAGCCGGCGCGTGATCCAGAAACCGTGTGAAGTCGCGCATTACACGCAGATACATCGTCTGCGTCTTTGGCTGCAGCCCCTTGATCCGCATGTCTTCAAGGAAACGACGGCGCAGAGCCGGTAAATATTGGTCTGACATTGAAACCTTCTGTCATCAGATTGAGAAGGCCCAATCGTCCAACAGGATCATCAGTTCACAAAATCCACACCGTTAAAGTCAGTGCCCAACACCAACCACAAGCGCCATTACCGCGAGAGCGGTTTCGTCCTTGTCCGCAGTGCGGACGTTTCACCCCGTCCATAGAATGACATCGACACGTCAGGGCGCGCTTCCCTGAAGTTGTGCTATCGCTTTTCACCCAATGATGCTCTGTCACTTAGGCGCTTTGGTTGGGCGGGCACTGCGCCATGTGCACCTAATTCCCGAACGGCCACCATCAAACGGTGGCAATCCCGGCAGACGTGGCTAAGGTGATCACAAGGGTAATTGCGAAAGGTCCAAGCCGCATGAAACAAGTCCCCAAGCCTAACACCGACGAAGACCTGATCAAAGCGTTCCTCGATAAGGGCGGCGAGGTCAAGAAGGGGAAGACCAAGCCCATGCCAGAGGGGTTGGGACTGTCGAACAATCAGTGGGGCAACACCCCGACCCGCGAGGAAAAAGCGGCGAGAAAAGCGGCCGAAGAGGTGAATAAGGCTGCTTCGAAAAAGTAAGGGCTGCTAAAAAGTGTACCTTTGGCCCCGAAACTGTCACGCGGATAGTTCCGCGTACGCAGTTCATTCCCAGCCGTAGTTAAAAGATATAGAAACCCGCTCGTCTTCGCTCATGTTCATGGGCACTTCGTGGCGCAGCCAGCTTTCCCAAAGCAGGACGTCACCAACCGATGGGCGGGCGTAGTGAAACTGCTGCAAATCCTCTGGGGCATTTTTGGTCCGACCGGGGGCCGCCATCATCATCGGCAGGCGGGGGTCTTCGAGCTTTAGCGCTGAAGTCCCTTTGGGCATTGCGACATAGGTCGTGCCAGAGATCACCGAGTGGGGGTGTATGTGGCCTGTGTGTATTCCGCCTTCTGGCAGGATGTTGATCCAAATGCTGTCTAGTTTTAGTGCCTTGTCACCCAGATCAAAGGCCAATTCGCCAACAAAGGCGGCGACGTGGGCGTCCAGCGCCTTGACCAGATCAGCAAAGATTGGGGACCGCCAAGGCAGATCATCGAGCGAGGCATAGGAGGTGTAACCCGGATACCCCTGAGTTTCGCACCAATCATGGCCTGCCTCATCATCTTCAGCGATGGCATAGCAATTCTGCTCCAGTTCCGCCGGATCGACCTTGGGGCTAAATTCGGACAGCGAAGCGTGGTAAAGGCGGGTTGCAAAAAGCGATGTTATCTTGAGCATAGTATTCCACTAACGCAATGTGCGGTGTTGAACCAGAGTAAGCGAGGGCATTTGCGCCAGTCGCTGCGCTATTCCTTCTGACTAATCGTTTGTGTTTCTCCATAGAGCCACAGCAAGGTGGGATGATTGGCCAAACCCCATGTTAGTCGTGGATCGCTGGTCGTGGGCAGAGTGCTACAAGTGAATAAATCCCCTTGCTATATAAGCAGCGCGCTCTTATACGACCATTTCAATTGTCCACTCCACGGGAATCAGGGTGACGCTTTTGCAGCGGCTCTCGCGTGATGTTGAAAGGAAACGGCGCATGAACGCCCAAGAACTTCGGGATAAGACCCCGGACCAGCTTCGTGATGAACTGGCAAATCTGAAAAAAGAGTCATTTAATCTGCGTTTTCAGCAGGCCACAGGTCAGCTTGAAAATGCGTCGCGGCTGCGCACGGCTCGCCGTGATGCTGCGCGCGTCAAGACTATTCTAAACGAACAAGCCGCCAAAGCTGCGGAATAAGGAGAGCACGAAATGCCAAAGCGTATCCTGACTGGCGTCGTAACCTCCGACGCAAACGCACAAACAGTCACCGTGTCGGTGGAACGTCGTTTCACACACCCGGTTCTGAAAAAGACCATTCGTAAGTCCAAGAAGTATCGGGCTCATGATGAACAGAATGCATATAAGGTGGGCGACAGCGTGCGCATCATTGAATGTGCACCAAAGTCCAAGACAAAGCGCTGGGAAGTGTTGCAGGCCTAATCCTTCAACGTTTTTGCGCATTAATCGAAACCCTGGGGAAAAGGCACGCATCGCCCCCCAAAGGTCGGGAGAAACTAAATGATCCAGATGCAAACCAACCTGGATGTTGCTGACAACAGCGGCGCACGCCGTGTTCAGTGCATTAAGGTACTGGGGGGCTCCAAGCGTAAATACGCATCCGTCGGCGACGTTATCGTCGTGTCGGTCAAGGAAGCCATCCCACGCGGCCGCGTCAAAAAAGGCGACGTCCGCAAGGCCGTCGTTGTACGCACGGCCAAAGAAGTTCGTCGCGACGATGGTACAGCTATTCGTTTCGACCGGAACGCCGCTGTTATCCTCAACAACAACAACGAACCCGTCGGAACCCGTATCTTTGGGCCAGTTGTTCGCGAGTTGCGTGGCAAGAACTTCATGAAAATTATCTCGCTGGCTCCGGAGGTGCTCTGATGGCTGCGAAACTTAAAAAGGGCGACAAGGTCGTCATGCTCACGGGCAAGGACAAGGGTCGTGAGGGTACGATTTCGTCGATCGACCCTAAAGCAAACAAAGCTGTCGTAGATGGCCTAAACATTGCGATCCGTGCAACCCGCCAAAGTCAAACGGCTCAAGGTGGTCGCATTCCCAAAGCTATGCCGGTGGACCTGTCCAATCTGGCGCTGCTGGATGCCAACGGTAAGCCAACCCGCGTTGGCTTTAAGATGGATGGTGATAACAAAGTTCGGTTTGCTAAAACAACAGGGGATGTGATCTGATGCTTGACACTGCAACCTATACACCCCGCCTCAAGGCGCAGTATCGCGACACCATGCGTCCTGCGATGAAAGAGGAATTTGGCTACAAAAATGATATGCAGATCCCCCGTCTGGACAAAATTGTTCTGAACATCGGGTGTGGCGCTGAAGCCGTGCGTGACAGCAAGAAAGCCAAGTCCGCCCAACAGGACCTGACATCTATCGCTGGTCAGAAAGCACTTACAACCATTGCCAAGAAATCCATCGCTGGTTTCCGAGTGCGTGAAGATATGCCGCTGGGTGCCAAGGTTACCCTGCGTGGTGACAGGATGTACGAATTCTTGGACCGGCTCATTACTGTCGCAATGCCCCGCGTTCGTGACTTTCGTGGCGTGTCGGGCAAGTCTTTCGATGGCCGTGGTAACTATGCCATGGGCATGAAAGAGCACATCGTGTTCCCCGAGATCGACTTCGACAAAGTTGATGAGAACTGGGGAATGGACATCGTGATTACCACAACCGCAAACACAGATGCCGAAGCAAAAGCCTTGCTCAAGCATTTCAACATGCCCTTCAACTCGTAAGCGCAGAGGAAATAGATATGGCTAAAAAATCCATGATCGCGCGCGAAGTGAAGCGCGAAAAGCTGGTAAAAAAATATGCGGCCAAACGGGCCGAATTCAAAGCGATTATCAGCGATGAAACAAAACCAATGGAAGAGCGTTTTCGCGCGTCTTTAAAATTGGCGAAACTGCCGCGAAACAGCTCGGCTACGCGCCTGCACAACCGGTGCCAACTGACCGGACGTCCGCATGCGTATTACCGCAAGCTGAAAATCAGCCGGATTGCACTGCGGGACCTTGGTTCTGCTGGTCAGATCCCCGGCCTCGTCAAGTCCAGCTGGTAAGGGAGAGAGAGATATGAACGATCCTATCGCCGATATGCTCACCCGCATCCGCAATAGCCAAATGCGCGGGAAATCCGTGGTCTCGACCCCAGCGTCGAAACTGCGTGTCCGTGTCCTGGAAGTTTTGGCTGATGAAGGTTACATCCGCGGTTTCGAAGAAACCAAAGGTGATGATGGCCACCCCGCCATCGAGATCAGCTTAAAATACTACGAAGGCGAACCTGTTATTCGCGAGCTCAAGAGGGTATCAAAGCCCGGGCGTCGCGTTTACATGTCCGTCAATGACATCCCGTCGGTCCGTCAGGGCTTGGGTGTGTCGATTGTCTCCACCTCTCGGGGTGTGATGTCGGATGCAAATGCTCGCAGCCAGAACGTTGGCGGCGAAGTGCTTTGCACGATCTTCTAAGGAGAAGCAGATGTCTCGTATTGGTAAGAAACCGGTCGATCTGCCCACGGGTGTTACCGCATCCGTCTCTGGTCAGATGATTGAAGTCAAGGGCCCCAAGGGCGCGCGCACGTTCAAGGCCACTGATGATGTGACCTTGGCAGTGGAAGACAACGTGGTCACGATCACGCCACGTGGCAAGTCCAAACGGGCGCGTCAGCAGTGGGGCATGTCGCGCACTATGGTCCAGAACCTAGTCACAGGTGTAACCGATGGTTTCAAAAAAGAGCTTGAGATCCAGGGTGTTGGTTATCGTGCCAACATGCAAGGAAACACGCTCAGGCTGAACCTCGGCTTGAGCCACGATGTCGACTACACACCGCCCGCCGGTGTAACTGTCACGGCCCCCAAGCAGACCGAGATCGTGGTCGAAGGGATCGACGAACAGCTGGTCGGCCAAGTTGCCGCCAACATTCGCGAATGGCGTAAACCTGAGCCCTACAAGGGCAAAGGTATTCGCTATAAAGGTGAATTTATCTTCCGTAAGGAAGGCAAGAAGAAGTAAGGACCAGACATATGGCAAACAGCAAACGGACCCTGTTCCTCAAGCGCCGCCTGCGCGTCCGGAACAAACTTCGCAAAGTCAACGCTGGGCGTCCTCGCCTGAGCGTGCACCGTTCGAACAAAAACATCAGCGTACAGCTGATCGACGATGTTCAGGGCGTGACTTTGGCCTCCGCGTCAACTCTCGAAAAAGATTTGGGCGTCTTGGGCAAGAACAACGTCGAAGCGGCAGCCAAAGTTGGTGCAGCGATCGCAGAGCGTGCAAAAAAGGCAGGCGTGGAAGAAGCATATTTCGACCGCGGTGGTTTCCTTTTCCATGGCAAAGTGAAAGCAGTCGCTGACGCGGCACGCGAAGGTGGTCTAAAAATTTAAGGACATGGTGCGTAAGGTTACGCACTTTGTCGCTTGGGTGGATCAGAGTGCATAACTGCATTCAACCAATAAAAAAAGCGGAAGGCGGTGTGCTGCCTTCCCGATGATCCGGGGGCGCTGTGCCCACCAGGGTTGACTAATAAACCGGCGTAAGCCGCCTATTGATAAGGAAGTTCTCATGGCAGAACGTGAAAACCGTCGGGGCCCGCGTCGCGACCGCGATGAAGCACTGGAATTCTCAGATCGCTTGGTTGCGATCAACCGGGTCTCGAAGACCGTTAAGGGTGGTAAGCGCTTTGGCTTCGCAGCTCTGGTGGTGGTTGGTGACCAAAAGGGTCGCGTAGGCTTTGGCAAGGGCAAGGCCAAAGAAGTCCCCGAAGCCATCCGCAAGGCTACCGAGCAAGCCAAACGTCAAATGATCCGCGTTCAATTGCGCGAGGGTCGGACGCTGCACCACGATATGGAAGGCCGCCACGGCGCTGGCAAGGTCGTCATGCGGTCTGCGCCTGAGGGTACTGGTATTATTGCCGGCGGTCCGATGCGTGCGGTATTCGAGATGCTGGGTGTGAAGGACGTTGTTTCAAAATCCATTGGCTCACAGAACCCTTACAACATGATCCGCGCCACCATTGACGGCCTCAAGAAAGAACAGTCGCCCCGTGGTGTCGCTAAGCGTCGTGGCAAGAAAGTCTCTGACATTCTGCCAAAGCGCGATGAAGCACCTGCTGCCGAAGCAGCCACCGAGGAGGCCTGAGACTCATGGCTAAGACAATTGTCGTCAAGCAAATCGGCTCGCCCATCCGTCGCCCTGCAAAACAGCGCGCGACCTTGATTGGTTTGGGTCTAAACAAGATGCACAAGACACGCGAACTGGAAGATACACCGTCGGTCCGTGGCATGATCAATTCGATCCCTCACATGGTTGAGATCATCGAAGAACGAGACTGATGATTGGCAGGGTTGCCCTGCCATATTGCGAATAACGGACGCCTCGCAAGCAATTGCGAGGCGTTTTTTTGTTGGTTTGGGCCGACTGGCCAATTCATGCCTGTCCGATCGTTGGCGTGGCGGGCATATTTGATCAAGAACCTCGTTTGCGCTGCACTATGTCGCGTCTATCCTTCAATCCAAGCGCCATCGTGCATTCTCAAGAATGGCTGATAACAGTGCGCACATCTCCTTTCTTTAGCTCAAAACCGCCCTGACTACCGCACCGACGACCGCTTAGGGACGATGTTTTCCAGCATTCAGTTATACAATTGATGCTGATTTGGAACGGTAGCAGGCGGCGTTGATCGCGCTTTGTGCATGAGTTCGCCGGGCCTAATTGTGACAACGTGTAAGACACTATGCAAAAATTTAATCACCATCGAGCAAGTTCAAACGTTGCGGCGCTATCCCTGTTTGGCTGTGTGACGTTCTGCGTGGCATTGAGCGTTCTAAGAGTTGACACAATATGCCAGACGGTCCACCTTGATTGCTATGCCTGATGTGGGTCAAGCATAGGCAAGCAGCAGGTTCATGGGTTTTGGACAGAGGGCAGCCAGCAACACATTGGGAACACCGATTGTTCTACGGGGCATGCGTATCGCTTACTGCCAGTGTTCTGCACCCCGACCTTTGGGCCGGAGCGCAGGAGTATCAAGAAATATGATCGTAGGCACGTTCTCCGTGAACAGCGAGATCCAAACCCTCTTGTTCAATCTCATGTGAGACGCGGATGCCGACCAGTGCTTTGCAGATCACAGCGATGATGAACGTTACAATCACCGAGAACACGCCAACAATCACAAGACTGCCGGCCTGTGCCACAAAGCTTCCTGCACCAAAAACCGCGATGATCAAGGTCCCAAAGACACCACCAACACCATGAACGGCAAAGACATCGAGTGTATCATCGATCTTGAGCGTATTGCGTACCAGTCTGACCGCCTCCTGACACAGGACCCCGGCGACAGCGCCTATAACAAGCGCTTCAACGGGTCCTACAAACCCCGAAGCTGGAGTGATTGAAGCAAGCCCAGCGATCGTACCCGTGACGATCCCTACGAGGGACGCTTTGCCATAGCGGATGCGTTCCCAAAGTGCCCAGGTCAGCGACGCCGTTGCCGCCGAAATATGTGTGACAGTCAGAGCCATAGCGGCGCCACCATCGGCTGCCAATTGGGAGCCACCGTTAAAGCCGAACCAACCGACCCACAACAGTGCTGCCCCGATCATGACGTATCCAGGATTATGGGGAGGCTTGGATGAATCACGGCGTGGTCCCAGCATGACGGCCAATACCAATGCTGCAATACCTGCAGTTTCATGTACTACAACGCCGCCTGCGAAATCCTTGAGGCCGATGTCGCCAAATATTCCACCATCAGCCAAAAAGCCACCGCCCCAGACCCAGTGAACGACCGGCGCATAGCACAGCAGCATCCAAAGGCTGGAAAACAGCAGAACAAAACCAAAGCTAACACGCTCAACATATGCTCCGACAATCAGCGCGGGCGTGATGATGGCGAAAGTCATTTGAAAGGCGAAGAACAAGATTTCTGGCAATGTCCCCGAAACCGAATCGGCATCCACGCCATTCAGGAACATTTTACCCAATCCGCCCCAAATGCCCGAAGTACTCGAGCCAAAGGCGATAGAATAGCCAGCAACAAGCCACAGCACACTCATTAGGCATGCAATCGCATAGCAATGCATGAATACGCTTAATACGTTCCGTGCACGCACCAGTCCGCCATAAAACAATGCCAGACCCGGCAATGTCATCAACAGCACCAGCGCCGTCGCAACAATAATCCAAGCTGTATCTGCTCCAACCATCTCAATTCCTCCACTCAATTTGCTGTGCGGACACAAAGCGGGCTTAGGTTGCGAAAAAAAGAGGCAAGTGTGCTGGTGGGCGCCATAAATTAAAGCAATACGAATATGATTACTTTTTATGCCAAATAGCGCCCTATTAGATTAAAAAATAGGCAGCTTTAGGGCGCCGCTTGCTGACGCTCTGGCTGATTGTGCACAGGGCGCAGCCTAGACCCTGCTGTTGCGCTAGTCACTTTACCGGTCTATATGCCTCCGGTGGCGCATTGTGCCGCTGAGAATCAACTCGAAAAATGCCGCGTTCACCCATTCCGCTTCGGGGGTGCTTCCGGCTAAGGAGAAGCGAAATGAAATTGAATGAACTGCGCGACAATCCTGGCGCAACAAAGCCCCGTAAGCGCGTTGGCCGTGGTCCGGGTTCCGGCACTGGTAAAATGGGTGGCCGTGGTATCAAAGGTCAAAAATCCCGTTCGGGTGTGGCGATCAACGGTTATGAGGGTGGCCAAATGCCACTGTATCAACGTTTGCCCAAGCGCGGGTTTAACAAACCCAACCGCAAAGCATTCGCCGTTATCAACCTTGGCCTTATTCAAAAATTCATTGATTTGGGCAAACTGGACGCAAAATCAGCCATCACTGAAGATGCGCTGATTGCGTCAGGCGCTGTTCGTCGCAAGCTGGACGGTGTTCGGGTGCTGGCCAAGGGTGAGATCACGAGCAAGGTCGACGTTAACGTGACTGGAGCGTCGAAATCGGCTGTGGAAGCGGTTGAAAAGGCTGGCGGCACACTTTCCACCGCAGCAGCGGCAGCCGAGTAAACCCAAACACGCCTTGTGAGCGGCTCTTAGGCCGCTTACATACGCTTGAGTTAATTTATTCGCCGCACGCCGGAAATCGGCCCAGATTGGTCATCCATCGTGCGGTGTTTATACAAAGGACACCGCCCGCATGGTATCTGCTGTCGAGAATATGGCCGCCAACACGAGCTGGAGCGCTCTGGGCAAGGCCACCGACCTGCGCAATCGAATTCTGTTCACTCTTGGACTGCTGATCGTTTATCGTCTGGGCACGTTTATCCCCGTTCCCGGTATTGACGGTGCAGCCTTGCGGGAATTCATGGAAAGTGCAGGGCAGGGCATTGGCGGCATGGTCAGCATGTTCACCGGTGGAGCGTTGGGACGGATGGGCATTTTTGCTCTTGGTATCATGCCCTATATCTCGGCCTCGATTATTGTTCAGCTATTGACGTCGATGGTGCCCAAGCTTGAGCAACTCAAGAAAGAGGGTGAACAAGGGCGCAAAAAAATAAACCAGTATACGCGATTTGGCACCGTGGCCCTTGCCACTTTGCAGGCTTATGGTTTGGCGGTATCGCTGGAGTCTGGCGATTTGGTTACTGATCCTGGGATGTTCTTCCGGATGTCGTGCCTTATCACTCTCGTTGGTGGCACGATGTTCCTGATGTGGTTGGGTGAACAGATTACAGCACGCGGTCTGGGCAACGGCATATCTTTGATTATCTTTGTCGGCATTATTGCTGAAGTGCCTGCTGCGCTGGCGCAATTCTTTGCTTCAGGCCGGTCTGGTGCGATCAGCCCTGCGGTGATCGTGAGCGTTTTGGTCATGGTGATAGCGACAATCATGTTCGTAGTGTTCATGGAGCGTGCTTTGCGCAAGATCCATATCCAGTATCCCCGACGTCAGGTGGGCATGAAAGTATATGATGGCGGTTCAAGCCACCTGCCGGTCAAAGTGAACCCGGCGGGCGTTATCCCAGCGATCTTTGCGTCGTCATTACTGCTTTTGCCGATCACAATCAGTACGTTCTCTGGCAACTCGACAAACCCAATCATGAGCTGGCTTTTGGCAAACTTTGGCCCTGGTCAGCCGCTTTATCTGGCGTTCTTCGTTCTGATGATCGTGTTTTTTACTTACTTCTACACCTTCAATGTCAGCTTTAAGCCGGACGATGTCGCTGACAATCTAAAGAACCAAAACGGCTTTGTTCCTGGCGTCCGCCCCGGCAAAAAAACGGCAGAGTATCTAGAGTACGTGGTCAACCGCATTCTTGTACTGGGGGCTGCCTATTTGGCGGCGGTCTGCTTGCTACCCGAGATCCTGCGCGGTCAGTTCGCTATACCATTCTACTTTGGCGGCACGTCGGTTCTGATTGTTGTTTCGGTGACGATGGACACCATACAACAAGCACAAAGCCATCTTTTGGCCCACCAGTACGAAGGCTTGATTGAAAAGTCGCAGTTGCGTGGGAAAGGGTCGAAGGGTCGCAAGAAACGGAGCCCAGTGCGCCGCTAAGCGTATCTTTGGGGAGGGATAACTATGAACATTATTTTGCTTGGCCCACCGGGTGCGGGGAAAGGTACACAGGCGGGTTTTCTCGTGAGCGACCTTGGCATGGTGCAGCTTTCGACTGGCGATATGCTGCGCGCAGCCAAGGAAAGCGGGTCTGAAATGGGGAAGATCGTAGCCGACGTAATGGCGCGTGGTGACCTTGTGACGGATGACATTGTGATTGGCTTAATCCGAGAACAGCTTGCGACTGTCAAAGCGAACGGGTTTGTATTTGATGGATTCCCTCGCACCCTTGCGCAAGCTGACGCGCTGTCAGCGTTGCTTGCGGAACAGGGCCAAGCTCTGGACGCGGTTATCGAATTGGAAGTCAACGACGAGGTTCTTGTGTCACGCATCGTTGGTCGCGCAAACGAAGCGCGCGCCGCTGGTCAGCCTGTACGCGCAGATGACAACGAGGAAAGCCTCAAGACACGGTTGATGGAATATTACAAAAAGACCTCTCCGCTGATCGGTTATTACTATGCAAAGGGTCAGTTGACCAAGGTCGATGGACTGGGCGAAATCGGTGCCGTAAAAATGGCCGTCAAGAGCGCAACAAACATCTAATTGCCGAGAACCCTGACCGCCAGTCTCTGATCTGATGATTGAGGCGCCTTGGGGTTGACGCTTTATAAAACAACGCCTATTGCAGCGCATCTCGTAAGAGAATCGAAGATCGGAACGCGTCCGATCGGATCACCTGATCAGCGGCAGGCCCGGGAGTATAATCCTAGGGCCTTATGTTGTGAAAAAAGGGCCTGGTATCACGGGCTCGCAACAAAAAGGAATGCCTGACTTGGCACGTATTGCAGGGGTCAATATCCCCACAGCTAAACGAGTTCCGATTGCACTGACTTACATTACAGGCATCGGCAATTCATCCGCACAACAAATCTGTGAATCAGTCGGGATCGACGGCACGCGCCGTGTTAACGAGCTTTCTGATGCAGAAATCCTGAAAATCCGCGAGCACATTGACGAGAACTTTACCGTCGAAGGTGATCTGCGCCGCGAAACTCAGATGAACATCAAACGCTTGATGGATCTTGGCTGCTACCGTGGCCTGCGCCATCGCCGCAATCTGCCCGTGCGTGGTCAACGTACACACACGAACGCTCGCACCCGCAAAGGCCCCGCAAAGGCCATTGCCGGCAAGAAGAAATAAGGAGACGCATCAATGGCACGCGATACACGCAAGACCAAACGCAAGGTCTCCAAGAACATCGCCGCAGGAGTGGCGCATGTGAATTCTTCTTTTAACAATACCAAGATCCTGATCTCGGATGTTCAGGGAAATGCGATCGCTTGGTCGTCTGCTGGTACAATGGGCTTTAAAGGCTCACGTAAATCCACACCTTATGCGGCCCAGATGGCTGCTGAGGATGCAGGCAGGAAAGCACAAGATCATGGCGTAAAAACGCTGGAAGTCGAAGTGCAGGGTCCAGGTTCGGGCCGTGAATCAGCGCTTCGCGCGCTGGCAGCTGCTGGTTTCAATATCACGTCCATTCGTGACGTTACACCGATGGCCCACAATGGCTGTCGCCCGCCAAAGCGTCGCCGGGTCTAACCCAGACGTGTGACTTTATTGGCGCCGTGAGATTTAGCGCGGCGCCAATACGCTTTTTTTGAAACCTCGGGAGTCGGCGCGTTAGGACATGGCGGGCGGACGGGAATGGAGGGACGCATGATCCACAAAAATTGGGCCGAATTGATCAAGCCACAGCAGCTTGATGTGAAACCTGGCAATGAGCCAGCGCGTCAAGCAACGGTGATTGCCGAGCCGCTTGAGCGTGGTTTCGGTTTGACCATGGGCAACGCGCTACGCCGCGTGCTTATGAGCTCGTTGCAAGGCGCCGCGATCACATCCGTACAGATTGATAACGTGCTCCACGAGTTTTCGTCGGTTGCCGGCGTGCGAGAAGACGTGACCGACATCATTCTTAATCTCAAGGGCGTAAGCTTGCGTATGGAAGTCGAAGGGCCCAAGCGCCTGGCGATTTCGGCCAAGGGTCCAGGTGTTGTGACTGCTGGCGACATTTCTGAGAGCGCAGGTATCGAAATTTTAAACCGTGATCACGTGATCTGTCACCTCGATGACGGCGCAGACGTCTACATGGAGCTGACGGTGAATACCGGTAAGGGCTATGTTTCAGCGGACAAGAATAAGCCCGAAGACGCACCCATTGGTTTGATCCCAATCGACGCGATCTATTCGCCAGTGAAAAAAGTTAGCTATGACGTGCAACCCACCCGCGAGGGTCAAGTGCTGGACTATGACAAGCTGACGATGAAGGTCGAGACGGATGGATCGCTGACGCCTGACGATGCTGTGGCCTTTGCAGCCCGCATTTTGCAAGATCAGCTGGGCATCTTTGTGAACTTTGACGAGCCAGAAAGCGCGTCACGGGCGGATGACGACGACGGGCTCGAGTTCAACCCGCTTCTGCTTAAGAAAGTGGATGAACTAGAGTTGTCGGTGCGTTCGGCGAACTGTCTGAAAAACGACAACATTGTCTACATTGGCGATTTGATCCAGAAGACCGAAGCAGAGATGTTGCGCACACCAAACTTTGGCCGCAAATCCTTGAACGAGATCAAGGAAGTGCTGTCTGGTATGGGTCTGCATCTGGGCATGGATGTTGAGGACTGGCCACCGGACAATATCGAGGATCTTGCTAAGAAACTCGAAGATAACTTTTAAGAATGTGATCCCACGGCTCTTTCAAAGGGTCGTGGTCGCAACCCCGGGCATTCGCCCCAAGGAGAGTTGGTGACACGCATCGCCAACCAGACAAAGAAAACAGCCCGTAGAGGGCACTAAATTGGAGATTGAAAAATGCGTCACGCACGTGGTTACCGCCGCCTGAACCGAACACATGAGCACCGCAAGGCGCTATTTTCGAATATGGCAGGCTCGCTCATTGAACATGAGCAAATCAAGACAACTTTGCCCAAGGCAAAGGAACTGCGCCCCATCATTGAAAAGATGATTACGCTGGCCAAGCGGGGTGATTTGCATGCCCGTCGTCAGGCGGCCTCGAAATTGAAAGAGGAACAATACGTCGCGAAACTGTTTGATGTATTGGGCCCGCGTTATGCTGACCGTCAGGGTGGCTATGTGCGCGTTTTGCGGGCGGGCTTTCGTTATGGTGATATGGCACCAATGGCAATTATCGAATTCGTAGATCGCGATCGCGATGCGAAAGGTGCAGCTGACAAAGCGCGCGTCGCCGCAGAGGAAGCTGCAGAAGAGTAAGCTTTTTTGATCAACGAATGACCCGAAAAACCCGCCACGAGGCGGGTTTTTTTATGATGGGACCTGACCCTAACCCGCTTGAAGCAGCGCTTGCAATTGCGCAGGTGAATTCGCATATCCTTGTAGGGATGAAACATCTGTTCGTTTTTTTGCTGTGCCTGTTGCCATATGGAGCGACTGCAGACAGCCGATTGCCGCAAAACCGGGCTGAAATCAGCCTGAGTTTTGCGCCATTGGTGCGCGAGACGGCCCCTGCGGTCGTCAACATTTACGTTAAGGTTGTCACTCAATCCCGGCGGCGCAACCCGTTTATGGATGATCCATTTTTTGAGCGTTTCTTTGAAGGCTTTGGTGCGCCGACCCCTCGGGTTCAAAGCTCTCTTGGATCCGGTGTTATCCTGTCGCCTGATGGGATTGTTGTTTCTAATTATCATGTCGTGGGTCAGGCAACTGATATTCGTGTGGTTCTGAATGATCGGCGCGAGTTTTCTGCGCAGGTTCTGTTGGGAGACCGGGACAGCGATCTTGCCATCTTGAAATTAGACGGCGCCAATGAGCTGCCGTTTTTGAACCTGCGCGACAGCGAAACCGTCGAGGTGGGCGAACTGGCGCTTGCGATCGGCAACCCGTTTGGTGTGGGCCAGACGGTTTCATCAGGTATTGTGTCTGGCCTTGCGCGGTCGGGCGGGGCAAACGGCGGCGGGCGCGGCTATTTCGTGCAGACTGACGCCCCGATCAATCCGGGAAATTCCGGGGGGGCCTTGGTCGGTATGGATGGGGCCTTGATCGGCGTGAACACATCCATTCTGACCCGATCGGGGGGATCTAACGGGATTGGGTTTGCCATTCCGGCTGACTTGGTCGCTGCCTTTGTCCAGCAGGCCAAGGCGGGCAATGATCGTTTTGTGCGCCCTTGGGCAGGTGCGACCGGACAGTCTGTGACCGCGGATATTGCGGAAATGCTGGGCCGGGACCGTCCGGGGGGAATTATCATTGCTGGGTTGCATCCGGCCAGCCCGTTGACTCAGGCGGGGTTTGAAGTGGGTGATGTGGTGCTGGCTGTGGATGGGGGCGAGGTGAATGCTCCAGCAGAAATGTTGTTTCGGATGAGCGTTGCCACGGCCGGCGAAGCGGTGCAAATGACCCGCCTGCGGAATGGTCAAACGACTGATCTGACGGTGCGCCTGATTGCGCCACCCGAGGTCCCTGCGCGAGACAGCGTGACGCTGCTACAGGGTGCCACCCTGCCTGGCCTTGCGATGAGCCGGATCAACCCGGCCGTGATCGCCGAGATGAACTTGCCCCTGGCCTCTGAGGGAGTCGTCATTACTGACCCGGGGCGCATGGGCGCGCGTGTGGGCCTGCGGACAGGAGATGTGTTGCAACGCATCGACCGAAGGAAAGTTGAGACACCGGCAGATGCAGTGCGGGCATTTGAACGTGCGGGCAGGGGCACGGTGGTACGCGCCCTGCGCGGCACAAGCCGGATCGTGTTGCGGTTCTGATGTCTGATTTGTTTGCCAGCGATCCTATCGCCAAAACTGGGCCCCGCCCACTCGCCGACAGGTTGCGGCCCCAAAAGCTGACAGATGTTATTGGTCAGGCTAACGTGTTGGGGCCAGAGGCGCCGCTCAGCGTTATGCTTGCGTCGGGTACCTTGAGTTCGCTGATTTTTTGGGGTCCGCCCGGTGTCGGCAAAACAACCATTGCGCGGCTTCTTGCGCATGAAACAGATCTGCATTTTGTGCAGATCAGCGCGATTTTTACCGGCGTTCCAGATCTGAAAAAGGTGTTTGAGGCGGCGCGCATACGGCGGCAAAACGGGCAGGGGACGCTGCTGTTCGTCGACGAAGTTCACCGCTTTAACAAAGCGCAGCAGGATGGCTTTTTGCCGCATATGGAGGATGGCACGATCCTGCTCGTGGGTGCAACGACAGAAAACCCAAGTTTTGAACTGAACGCCGCCGTTCTCAGCCGGGCGCAGGTGCTGATGCTTGAGCGACTGGCACCGACAGAGCTTGAGCTGATGGCACAGCGTGCCGAGCGTGAATTAAATCGCTCGCTGCCTTTGGATGGGCCTGCCCGAGAGGCACTGCTCGAGATGGCGGATGGCGATGGTCGTGCCTTGCTTAACCTGATTGAACAGATCATGGCATGGCCCGCCCAAGCCCCATTGGATCAAACTGCGCTTGCAGGCCGTTTGATGCGGCGTGCCGCGCAATACGACAAGTCCGGAGACGCGCATTACAACCTGATCTCAGCGTTGCATAAATCGGTGCGTGGGTCTGATCCGGATGCGGCCCTGTACTGGTTTGCAAGAATGCTCGAGGGTGGCGAAGACCCACGGTACCTCGCGCGGCGTATCACCCGGATGGCGGTCGAGGACATTGCCCTTGCTGATCCGCAGGCGCAAGCCGTGTGTCTGCAAAGCTGGGAAACCTATGAACGGCTGGGCAGCCCCGAAGGAGAACTGGCGATTGCGCAGGCGTTGATCTATCTGGCGCTCGCGCCAAAATCCAACGCGGGCTACGTCGCTTACAAAGCTGCGCGCCGGGCGGCTAAACAGACTGGATCAGAACCGCCGCCAAAACATATCTTAAATGCTCCGACTGCGCTTATGAAAGATCAGGGGTATGGTAAGGGCTATGCCTATGATCACGATGCCGAAGACGCGTTTTCGGGCCAGAACTATTTTCCCGATGGGATGGGGCGACCGGATCTTTACCAGCCTGTTGAACGGGGCTTTGAGCGCGAGTTAAAAAAACGATTGGACTATTTCGCACGCCTGCGGGCCAAGCGTGAAACTTGACTCTGTCGGCCTTTCGGACGACAGACCGCGCATGATCTCGACTGTCTCTCTTGTGGCCCTTGGTGGGGCGATAGGCGCATCCTTGCGCTGGCTGGCTGGCGTCGCGGTGTTTCGCGTGTTGGGGACGTCGGAATTTCCGCTAGCCATCATTGCGGTTAACGTCTTGGGGTCTTTCTTGATGGGTGTATTTGCGGTGGCCGCCGCCCAAAAGGGGCTGAGCCACCTCAGTCCGTTCGTGATGACGGGTCTTTTGGGTGGGTTTACCACATTTTCGGCGTTTTCGCTGGAAACCATGACACTAATTGAGCGCGGTCAGGTAGGCCAAGCAGGCCTTTATATCGCTTTGTCCGTGGGCCTGTCGGTGGGCGCGTTGGCATTTGGGCTAATCATCGCCCGGGAGGTTTTCGCATGAGCCGTGTACAGACAGTAACCGTCGAAGAGGGCGAGGGCGATCAGCGGCTTGACCGCTGGATAAAACGCCGCTTTCCGCAGTTGAGCCAGGGCATGATCGAAAAGATGTGCCGCAAGGGTGAGTGCCGGGTAGAAGGTGGGCGGGTGAAATCCTCGACCCGACTGGAAGAAGGACAGCAGGTGCGCATTCCGCCTTTGCCAGATCGTGCCGCACCTCCGATTGTTCGCACCTCCGTGTCCGAAGCGGATGCGCGGATGATACAGTCCTGTGTGATTTATCGCGATGATCATGTGATCGCCTTGAACAAGCCGCCAGGGCTGGCGACGCAAGGTGGTTCAGGGCAGACCCGCCACGTTGATGGGCTGGCCGAAGCACTTACCTTTGGAATGGAAGAAAAGCCGCGCCTTGTGCATCGGCTCGACAAGGACACCTCGGGTGTGTTGCTGCTGGCCCGGACGCGCCTTTCGGCCAAAGCTTTGACGGCGGCGATGCGCCACCGTGAAACCCGCAAGATTTATTGGGCATTGGTCGCAGGCGTGCCGACCCCCTATCTCGGCGAGATTAAATACGGTCTCGTCAAGGCGTCAGGCCGCGGTGCGGGTGGCGAGGGCGAAAAGATGTATGCCGTGCATCCGCGCGATGTAGACAGCACCCCCGGCGCCAAGCGCGCGGCCACGCTTTATGCCACTCTATACCGAGTCGCGTCGCGCGCGGCATGGGTGGCGATGGAGCCGTTGACAGGGCGCACACATCAGTTGCGCGCGCATATGGCCGAGATTGGTCATCCAATCATTGGCGACGGAAAATATGGTGGTTCAGGTCAGGAAAACCTTGGCGATGGCTGGGGCGCACAATTGGGTGGGGTCATTTCGAAAAAGCTGCATCTGCACGCGCGGATGATCCGATTTGAGCACCCCGATACCCGCAAAGCTATCACGATTACCGCCGACATGCCGGAGCATATGAACCACAGCTGGGACACTTTTGGCTGGACCGACGATCTTGCGGCTGAAGACCCGTTTGAGGCGCTGGAATGACCAAAGAGCGGCGGCTTGTTGTGTTCGACGTGGATGGCACGCTGGTTGACAGCCAGGCCGACATCGTGGCCAGCATGGGGGCGGCATTTGATGTGGTCAACCTTGACCCACCTGAGCGTTCCGAGGTGCTGAGCATCGTGGGGCTGTCCTTGCCGCAGGCTATGGCGCGCCTTGCGCCCGGTGCTGACAACGACGGATTGGTCGCCGCCTATAAAGACGCCTACGTTGCCCGCCGTGCCGCTGCTGGATCAGAGGTGTCATCGCCGCTCTATCCGGGTGCACGTGCTGCGCTAGAGCGGTTGCACGCGATGCCAGACGTTGTGTTGGGGGTGGCCACTGGCAAATCAAGGCGGGGTCTTGATCTGTTGCTTGAGGCCTACGATCTGACGTCTTTTTTCGTGACTCAGCAGGTGGCCGATTTCCATCCATCCAAACCGCACCCGTCAATGTTGTTTAAAGCGATGGATGAAACCGGCGTTGGGGCACGTCATGCGGTGATGGTAGGCGACACAAGTTTTGATATGCAGATGGCACAGTCGGCGGGCCTGCCTTTTGTTGGGGTCTCTTGGGGTTATCATCCAGTAATAGATTTGACTGGAGCAGTCGCAGTTCTGGATGCTTTCGAAGATTTGGATGCCGTCCTGAACAACATTTGGAAACGCGAACAATGAGCGAATGGAAAGCAAAGCGGTTCTGGGAACAAGCGCACGCCGAGGCGGTTGATGACGCGTGGACCGTGCGTTTGGATGCGAGGTTAGTCAAGACGCCGGCCAAGGCCGCGCTGACGCTGCCAACCAAGTCCTTGGCGCTGGCCGTCGCTGCCGAGTGGGATGCCCAAGAAGACGTGATTGACCCTGGTTCGATGCCCTTTACCCGCATGGCCAATTCTGCCATCGACAAGGTGCGCGTTCAACGGTCCGAAGTGGCAGACATGCTGGCCGATTATGGGGATGCCGATTTGCTATGCTACCGGGCACAAGCCCCGGCTGAACTGGTCGAGCGACAGGCCCGGATTTGGGATCCTTATCTGGAATGGGGCGCACAAACGCTGGGTGCGCGTCTTTATCCGCGCAGTGGCTTGATGCACGAATCACAAGATACGGATGCGCTTGCGCGCCTTTCGCAACACACCCATGCGCTCACAACTTTCGAGCTGGCCGCCTTTCACGATTTGGTCAGCTTGACCGGATCTCTTGTCTTGGGTTTTGCGGCGGCACGTCATCAGGGAGACCCTAATGATATTTGGTCCGCCTCTCGGCTTGATGAAATCTGGCAAGAAGAGCAGTGGGGCTTGGACGAAGAGGCGCAAGATTTAGCCAAGATCAAGCACGCGGCCTTCTTACATGCTAGTTACTTTTTCGACGCAACAAGCGGCACCTGACCGTCCGCAGTGCGAGCGCGACAATTTTTGGCCCTCAGGTTGCGTAATAATGCAGCGTTTTGGCAGTGCTGCCCTTGACGCCAAGCGTTGAATCCGGACACAGTATGTGCCACCGGTTGAGGATAAACCTCAGTTGGATAATTTTGACATGGCCGGGCCAATAGGTCTTGTCGGTTGAACCGCCAAAATGAGGCGGAAAATCAGGAAGAGGTAAAAATGAAAAAATCCGTATTCTTTGGCGCGCTGACCGTTGCTGGCCTTGCGGCTGGTGCTGCGGCTGCTGGCACGCTTGATGACGTGAAAGCACGTGGCAAAATGAACTGCGGCGTGACCACTGGTCTGGTCGGCTTTGCTGCACCAGACGCCAATGGCGAATGGAATGGTTTTGACGTTTCCGTGTGCCGTGCTGTTGCTGCAGCCGTTCTTGGCGACGCAAGCGCTGTTGAATTTGTTCCCACAACTGGCAAAACACGCTTTACGGCGCTTGCTTCGGGCGAAATCGACATGCTGGCGCGTAACACCACATGGACATTCAGCCGTGACGTTGATCTGAAATTCACCTTTGTTGGTGTGAACTACTATGACGGCCAAGGCTTCATGGTTCCCAAGGATCTGGGCGTTTCGTCGGCCAAGGATCTGGACGGCGCGACCGTCTGCATCCAGACCGGCACAACAACCGAGCTGAACCTGGCGGATTTCTTCCGCTCGAACAACATCAGCTACGAGCCGGTTCCGATCGAAACTAACGCCGAAGCGCAGCAACAGTATTTGGCTGGCGCATGTGACGTTTACACAACAGACGCCTCTGGTCTGGCCGCGACACGTGCCACATTCGAAGCACCTGGCGATCACGTTCTTCTGCCCGAAATCATCTCCAAGGAGCCATTGGGCCCGCTCGTTCGCCACGGCGACAACGAATGGGGTGACGTGGTTCGCTGGTCGTTGAACGCGCTGATCTCGGCTGAAGAGCTGGGCATTACTTCTGCGAACATCGCCGAAATGTCCGGTGGCACCAATAACCCTGAAATCAACCGTATCCTGGGTACCGAAGGCACCCTGGGCGAGATGCTGGGTCTGGACGCTGACTGGGCGATGAAAGCCATCGCAGTCGCCGGTAACTACGGTGAAATCTTTGAGAAGAACATCGGCGAATCCACACCGATCGGTCTGGCCCGTGGCCTGAACGCTCAGTGGACCGATGGTGGCCTGATCTACAGCCCACCCTTCCGCTAAAGCCAAAAGCCAAGGGGCGCAGGGTAAAACCTGCGCCCCTTGCACATTGCACGTGATGATCGCTGATCAACAGCGGCGCACCCGATAAAAGTGCAGCCAAAGAAAAGCAATAACAAAAACCTGACCCCGCGCTTTGACGCATATTCCAGTGGGTCGGAACACGGGGACCAAATAAATGACGACCATGACCGACCCGCCGCAGGCGTCGTTCCGCTTGTCGATGCTGATCAATGACACACGGTATCGTTCGTACACGTTCCAATTCATTGCATTGATGCTTTTGATAGTATCTTTTGCCTATCTCGGCTCAAATCTGGCCAGTAACTTAGCGGCCGCCGGTCTGAATATTTCTTACCAGTTCCTGGGCTCGCCTGCCGGCTATGACATCAATCAGACGTTGATTGACTATTCGAGCCAGTCGACGAACGCCAATGCGGCGCTGGTTGGTATTTTGAATACACTGCTGGTCGCTTTTATGGCTTGTGTGACAGCGACGATCCTTGGCGTGATCGCCGGGGTGCTGCGCTTGTCCAACAACTGGCTCGTCAGCAAATTGATGTCTTTTTACGTCGAGATCTTTCGCAATATCCCCGTGCTGATCTGGATCATCATCATTTTCACCATAATGATCGCCGTACTGCCAGGGCCGAGGGCCTTTCGTGGGGATGATCCAGCCGCTTCGATGTTGTTTGATGCAATCGCCTTTACCAATCGCGGCGTTTATATTCCCGCACCGGTTTGGGGCGCCGGATCGATGGTTGTTGTTACGATCTTTATCTTGTCAGTTATTGGTGTTTTCTCTTATCGCCGCTATGCTACCAAGCTGCTTTATGACACAGGCCGGTTGTTACCGATGGGCTGGCCAAGCTTCGCGATCCTGATCGTTCCAACATTGCTAAGCTTTTTCATCATGGGCATGCCTATTGGGCTGGAATACCCAGCACTGAAGGGGTTCAACTTTGCTGGTGGGATCAAGATTGGTGGGCCGCTGATCGCATTGTGGATCGCATTGTCGGTCTATACCGGTGCCTTTATCGCAGAGAACGTGCGCGCAGGCATTCAGGCGATTTCCAAGGGTCAAACCGAAGCAGCCGCTTCGCTGGGTCTGCGCCCGGGTCGCATCATGAACCTAGTGGTTCTGCCGCAAGCGCTTAGGGTCATTATCCCGCCGCTGATTTCTCAATACCTGAACATCACCAAGAACTCATCGCTGGCCATCGCTGTGGGTTACGCGGATATCACGGCAACGCTAGGTGGCATTACGCTGAACCAGACCGGCCGCGCAATCGAATGCGTTTTGCTTTTGATGCTGTTCTATCTGACAATCTCGCTGTCCATCTCGGCCATCATGAACGTCTACAACAATTCCGTTAAGCTGAAGGAGCGCTGAACCATGTCGGATCAAAACGCTGCCTCCTCTGTCGCGTTTGTGCGCACCGAGCAGGTGCCACCCGCGCCGCCGCCATTCTCAACCTCTGGCCCAGTCAAATGGGCTAGGGATAACCTGTTTTCGACACCGTTTTATGCAGTGCTAACGATCTTGGCGGCCTATTTTATCTATGTCATCTTGGCCAACACGTTGCCATGGATGTTAAACGGGGTCTGGACCACGTCCAGCCTAGCCGAGTGCCGCGAAGTGTTGGACGGCGTCTCGGGGGGCTGCTTTGCGGTGTTGACCGAGCGCTGGAACCAGTTGCTCTTTGGGTTTACTTATCCATCTGAACTGTATTGGCGCCCATCATTGGCCTTTGTTCTACTGTTTGTTGCCGCTTCACCGGTGCTGTTTTACAAGCTGCCGCGCCAGTTGCTGATCATCACGGGTCTGTTCCCCTTTGTTGCGTATTACCTGATCTGGGGCGGCACAATATGGACGCCCATCCTAGCGTTGGTTGGTATGGTCGCAGGCTACTTTGTATATCAAAGATTGGTATCCGGCAGCTTTGCCGCTGGTTTTTTTGGCGGGATTGCAGCAGCGTTTGTCGTGTGGACCATCGGTGGCATGCTCATCCCGGAAGGCGCCAACGAAGGGGCCGTAATGCTAGCAGTGCCCAGCCGTGATCTTGGGGGCTTTATGCTCAACATGATGCTCGGGGTTACGTGTGTGTCTCTTTCGTTGCCATTGGGAATCGCGCTGGCATTGGGGCGGCAATCCAGCATGCCGCTGATCAAGTGGATCTGCGTTATCTTTATTGAGTTCATCCGGGGTGTGCCGCTAATCACGCTGCTTTTCGTGGCGTCTGTGATGCTGGCCTATTTCTTTCCGCCTGAAACCACGACAGATCTTTTCCTTCGGGTTGTGATCATGATCACCATGTTCTCGGCGGCCTATATCGCCGAGGTGATCCGGGGTGGTTTGGCAGCTCTGCCACGAGGACAGTACGAGGCCGCAGACAGCCTTGGCCTTGATTATGCGCAGGCAATGCGACTGGTCATTCTGCCGCAAGCGCTCAAGATTTCGATTCCCGGGATCGTCAACGTGGCTGTGGGGCTGTTCAAGGATACCACGCTGGTATCGGTCATTTCGATGTTCGATCTGGTTGGCATGATCCGGGGGCCAATCCTTGCGTCTACCGAATGGAACGGGGTGTACTGGGAGCTTTTGGGCTTTGCCGCGCTTCTTTTCTTTGTCGTGTGTTACGGCATTTCTCAATATTCGCAGTGGCTGGAACGCCAGCTCGCGACCGATCACCGCTAAGGAGTGGCTGACATGAATGATCAAGTTGCACAGAATATCTCGACCGAAATCGCGGTTTCCATCGAGAACATGAACAAGTGGTACGGCACCTTTCACGTGTTGCGCGACATAGACCTGACAGTGTATCAGGGTGAGCGGATCGTGATTGCGGGGCCTTCGGGCTCGGGCAAGTCTACCCTGATCCGTTGTATCAACGCATTAGAAGAGCACCAGCAGGGCACCATAACGGTTGATGGTACAGTGCTGTCGTCTGACCTCAAGAATATCGATAAAATCCGGTCTGAGGTTGGTATGTGCTTTCAGCACTTCAACCTGTTTCCGCATCTGTCGATCCTTGAGAATTGCACGCTGGCCCCAATCTGGGTGCGCAAGACGCCCAAGAAGGAAGCCGAAGAACTCGCGATGCACTTTTTGGAAAAGGTAAAGATCCCCGATCAGGCGGACAAATATCCCGGCCAGCTTTCGGGTGGTCAGCAGCAGCGTGTTGCGATTGCCCGTTCGCTCTGCATGCGTCCACGGATCATGCTTTTTGATGAACCCACGTCGGCGCTTGACCCTGAGATGATCAAGGAAGTTCTGGATACGATGGTCGAACTTGCCGAAGAAGG
>JABITU010000355.1 GCA_018668195.1 Tateyamaria sp.
CCGGTTGTTGTGGCGCTGATCTGGAAGTGGGTATTGCTGCGCGATGGCATCCTGAACGCGTTTTTGGTTTCAGTAGGGATGGACAAAATCCTGTTTTTCGTCAGCCCAGAATGGTCGATGTTTTGGGCAGTATTTGTGTCGATCTGGGCGCATATGGGGTTTTATATGCTGATCCTGTTGGCCGGGCTGCAAGCGATACAGCCCGAACTTTACGAGGCCGCTGAAATGGACGGCACCTCAAAGGAACGGGTTTTTTGGCGCATTACACTGCCACTATTGTGGCCCAACCTTCTGGTTGTGGTGGTGCTAGCGTTGATCAAAGGCGTGCAGATTTTTGACGAGGTCTTCGTACTAACCGGAGGCGGGCCGGGCACGGCGACGCAGTTCATCGTTCAATACATCTACAATACTGGGTTTACCGAACAGGTGCAAAACTTCGGCTTGGCGTCGGCGGCCTCCGTCGTGCTTGGCGTGGTGTTGTTCGTTTTGACGATGATCCAGCTGGCAGTAACGCGGGTGCGCGACAATGGCTGAATCGACAGGATCCACATGGTCAATTGCGACAGTGGTCACCGCCCGGCGTGGCCAAAACGGATTGCATTGGAGCGACGTCTTCTCCTACATTTACCTGCTGTTCGGTGTTCTGCTGATGTTTGGCCCGGTAATCTGGCTTGTGATGTCTTCTTTCAAGACGCCCGCTGGGTTGATCGAATTTCCGCCGACGTTCCTTCCGCTCGGTCAGATTGAGGTTGAGGTTGAGGGTTACGACAAGCCCTTGCTGTTGTTTGATGTCGCGATGGAGGATGGGTCCACCAAACAACTGGCTCAGGTACGTCGGATTGGCATCGTCAGCCAGATGGTTGACCCCGAAAACCCGGCCGAGATATTCAAGGTTCCCATCGATCAGCGCACCAAAGTGCGGGAGTTTCGTCTGGCAACAGAAAACTATATCAATCCGCTTGAACGCTTCAATTTCCTGGGTTTCTTGAAAAACTCGGTGATAGTTACGGTCATTGCGACGCTAGTGACCCTACTGATCAACTCGATGGCGGCCTATGGCCTTAGCATTTACGAATTTCGCGGGCGCAATGCGATCATGTTGTTCGTGATCGGCACCCTGATGATCCCGATCACGGTCATTTTGGTGCCTGTCTATCTGGTTGTGACGCAACTGGGAATGATCAACTCGCTTTGGGCAGTGATTCTGCCCGGCGCGGCAACACCCACGGGCGTGTTCCTATTGCGCCAGTACATGTTGACGATCCCCAAGGATTTGATCGAGGCTGCCCGGATGGACAATGCTTCGGAATGGGTGATCTATTCGAAAGTGGTTGTGCCGCTTGCGATGCCTGCCATAGCTGTTTTGGCAATCTTCTCGATCATGTGGCGCTGGAACGAATTTCTGTGGCCCTTAATCGTACTGAACCGGTCAGAGGTCTACACGTTGCAGGTTGGGCTGAACGCCTTCCAGGGTGAGCTGGACGTACAATGGCACTACATTCTAGCGATGACCGTTGTTACCCTGATCCCGGTGGTTGTAGTGTTCGCCTTCCTGCAAAAATTTATTACCACTGGTATCGCAAGTTCAGGAATGAAATGACAGACAATCTGATATTTATGGACCCGTTTCCGCGTAACGAGGCGATGGTTTATACTCCGGGCTGCGCCGCTGCTTTGGCGCAAATGGGCCAGGTTGTGGCGCATTGGGGATCGCGTGCGCCCGATGATCTGGTCGAGGCGCATCTGGCCGATATGACCATTCTGGTCGGTCAGACCGCGATGCCGAAACAGCGGCTGGACCGCGCGCCCAAACTGCGCGCGATCCTGAACGTGAAGGCCAACTGGGAAGACAACGTCGACTATGCCGAATGCCACGCCCGCGGCATCCAAGTGTTGTCTGCCGCGCCTGCTATGGCGCCCGCCGTGGCCGAGTTTTGCCTTACCCAGGCGATCACTTTGTTGCGCAGATTGCATCTGGCCGATCCCGTGTTCCGGGCGGGCGGCGAAGCTTATGGGATTGGCGGCAACGACCGCGCGAAAAGCCTGTTCGGCGCTGATGTCGCGATGATCGGTTATGGCAATCTGGGTCGCGCTCTGGCCCCGCTGCTGCGGCCATTCGGCGTGCGGTTGATGGTGCATGACCCGTGGCTGTCAGACGGTTATCTGCGGACCGAGGGGGTGGAACCGGTTGCGCTTGAAACGGCGCTCAGCGGCTCAGACGTATTGTTTCTTCTGGCGGGAGTGACGTCGGATAACGAGGGTTTTCTGGGCCGTCCCCTGCTGGAAACCATCCGCGCCGATGCAACCGTGGTGCTAGCGTCACGGGCTGAGATCGTAGATTTTGATGATTTTTTAAGCCTCGCGGGGGCAGGTGCCTTTCGCGCGGCTGTGGATGTCTATCCCGAAGAACCCGTGCCCGAAGGTAGCAGGATCAGAACCACACCGAAGGTGCTGTTCTCGGCCCATCTGGCCGGGGGGCTGGATGCCTCTTATGCCCGCATCCGCGACATCATGCTGGATGATATTGGCCAGATTCTGAAGGGACTTCCCCCGTTGCGTATGCAAAAGGCCGACCCCAAGCTTGCCGCGAAAATGCGCAGCAGATAAAAAGGAAAGCTCGTCAATGACTGAAATAAAACTCAAACAGGTTCGCAAATCCTACGGAACTGTCAAAGTACTTCACGGTATCGACCTGACCGTCGGGGCGGGCGAGTTCTGTGTGTTTGTCGGCCCGTCGGGCTGCGGAAAATCCACGCTGTTGCGGATTATTGCGGGTCTGGATGATGTCTCATCCGGCACGATCGAAATTGATGGCGAGACGGTGAACAATGTCAGCGCGTCCTCACGCGGGTTAGCAATGGTGTTCCAATCCTACGCACTCTACCCGCATATGAGTGTCTATAAAAACATGGCGTTCGGGCTTGAGAACTCAAAAATGCCGAAGCCCGAGATTGATCGCCGGGTGCGCGAAGCGGCCGAACTGCTGCAAATCACGGATTATCTGGATCGCA
>JABITU010000356.1 GCA_018668195.1 Tateyamaria sp.
CACAAACCCCAAGATCCGACTGGCCAAGGTCCAGAAGCCAACGGTGACAAAGCCGTACATGAGGCGGATTGGTTTCATACATCCGGCCTAGCGCCTGACGCGCGGCGGCGCAATATACGACGCTGGATCATCACTGCATCACATAGCGACAACCGCGTTTTGACCAGTAGTCTTATCCTGCCCCTTTAGATCTACCGGATCAACGCCACATTTTCTGCACACACCCGTGCGAGGGTTTTGGGTTTTGCTTCTTGCACAAATGCGGCGGCGTCCTTTCTCAGGACGGTTTTGATAGAAAAGAGCTGCTATCAAGATAGTATTTTGGCCACCCATCTTTGGTTGCTCGCGTGCCAGAACGCTTTGCGAAATGCTTTTATCATCTCACACGGTCTGAAACAAAAAAACGCAGCGCGCTAAAATCATGAAGAGCAACGCGGATTTCGTTTGGTTGATTGCGTCTGCCGCTAAAGCGTGCGGGCATGTGCGAAAGACACCAGTCGTTTAGAATCTTCATCCCATAGGTGCAGCTTGATGCTCGATAGGCTTTGCCGGATCGTCATGCGATTAATCTCAGCCAGTTCGCTATGATCACGTAGCACCTGGGGCAATCTGTAGAAGGGGATACGGCTATACAGATGGTGCACGTGGTGAATGCCGATATTCGCACTGACCCATTGCAGCACAGGCGGCAAAACATAGTGCGAGCTGCCATGCAGCGCTGCATCATGCATTTCCCAAGTCTTTTCAGCTTCCCAGTGGGTGGTTTCAAACTGGTGCTGCACGTAAAAAAGCCACACCCCAGCGGTTGCAGCCAGTAAAGTCGAGGGCAGGAAAATCAAAAGGATTGGTACGAGGCCACCAAAATACACAATCAGCGCAACCCAGGCACAGATAGCGGCATTGGTGCACATTGCGCTTATCCAGTATCTTAACCTTCCCATCAGGCCCAAGGGCAGCCTGTTCTGGATAAAAAATAGATAGCCGGGGCCGAGGCAGAACAGGATAATTGGGTTCCGGTAAAGTCGATATATCAACCGGCCCCCTGATTTAAGGCCGCGATATTCTGCGGTCGTCAGGGTGCGCACGTCGCCAATCCCACGTCGGCCCAAGTTGCCTGATGAACTGTGGTGAATCGAGTGCGAGCGCCGCCACACATCATACGGTGTCAGCGTCAGCACGCCGATCACGCGACCCAGCCAGTCGCTTACAGTGCGATTCTTGAAAAACGCGCCGTGCCCACAATCGTGCTGGATCGCAAACAGGCGCAGCAGAAACCCAGAGTTCAGCACGGATATCGAAAAGGTCAGCCAATAGCTAATTGACATCGACCACCACGCCAGTATCCACAATAGCACAAAAGGGCCCAGTGTCACGGCAAGTTCAAACGAACTGCGCACAAGGTCGGGTTCCCGGTAATGAGATAGAATTCTAATCCACTTTTTGGCTGTTGGTGCTTCAAATGGTTGCTGCGTCGGCTTGGAGTGATCGAACATATGCCTGCTTTTTGTTTGGGTTTGAGGCGACCGATACACTATTGTGGTCCTTTGGAACAGCGGTCTTGTGCATGCAATTGCGTGGATGTTGCGACCACGGACGGTTCTCGCCCGATTGCCATTAGTCCATGGCCCGTTCCGTGCCTTCGTCGATGGCTTTGCGTAGCTTTTTTTCCAGCATCTTTTGCTTGTTTGTGGAATGATATTTCAGGCCAAACATGTCTTTGACGTAAAATGTATCGACAACCTGTTCGCCATAGGTCGCGATGACCGCATTGGCGATATATACATTCGCCGCTGACAAGGTGCGGCTTAGGTCGTGCAGCAGCCCGGCGCGATCGCGGGTATCGACCTCAATGATAGTGTAGATGTCGGAGCCTTCGTTATCAAAAGTAATATGGGTGGGCACGCGGAATGCCTTTTCTCGCTTTTTGACGCGATCGCGGTCACGCATGGCCTCACGGGCTACCACTTCGCCCGCGAGGGTGCGTTCGATCATTTTGCGCAGACGCGGCAGGCGCGTCATGTCATATGGGTTGCCGTCTGCGTCTTGAATCCAGAATGCATCGGTAATGAAACCGTCTTTGGTGGTGTAGCTGCGGGCGTCAACAACATTGGCCCCGACAAGTGCCAGTGCGCCCGTCAGACGCGCAAAGATACCCGGGTGGTCGTGCATGACAAAGCAGGCGCGGGTGGCGTCGCGGTCTTCGTCGGGATGCAGGTCCATCGCGATATCATTCTCGCCGATGTCCCGCAGAAGATTCGCGATGGTGACATGCGCAGTAAGATGCAGCCCCTGCCAGTAAGGGTCGTAGTGACGCCCGGTTTCGACCTTCAGGTCTTTGCGGGGCCAGTCCAGCAGCGCAGAACGCAGCGCCTTTTTCGCTTCTGCGCCACGGTTCTCACGGTTCAGCGCCTCCATTCCGTCCTCAAGAGCGCGGCGTGTCTGGCGATAAAGGGCGCGGATCAGCACCGCTTTCCAGTTGTTCCAAGTAGTGGGGCCTACGCCGCGAATATCGCAGACGGTTAACACGCACAGCAGGTCGAGGCGTTTGACGGTTTGCACTGCCTTGGCAAAATCGCGCACGGTGCGCGGGTCGGCGATGTCGCGCTTTTGGGCCATGTCCGACATTAGCAGGTGATAGCGCACCAGCCACTCGACGATTTCGACCTCGTCTTGCTTCAACCCAAGACGAGGTGCGATCTTGCGAACCATTTTGGCCCCGAGGATTGAATGATCTTCTTCTCGGCCCTTGCCAATATCGTGCAAAAGCAGCGCAACATACAGAATTTTCCGGTTCACGCCCTTATTGAGGATAGAACTGGCGACAGGCAAGTCTTCGGTCAGCTCCTCTTTTTCGATCATCGCTAATTGCGCAATGCATTGGATGATATGTTCGTCGACTGTGTAGCTGTGATACATGTTGAACTGCATCATCGCGACGATATGTTCGAATTCGGGAATAAAGGCAGCAAGCATGCCCAACTCGTTCATGCGCCGCAGCGCCCGTTCGGGATTGCCGTGCTTTAACATTAGATCGAGAAAAATGCGCCGTGCTTCGGGGGCGTTGCGCACACCATCATCTATTAGATTGAGATTGGATTTGACCAGCCGCATGGCGTCAGGGTGAATGAGCATGCCGGTTCTTAACGCTTCTTCAAACAACCGAAGTAGGTTCAGCTTGTCGGATAGAAAGCTTTTGTCATTCGCTATTGAAAGACGGTTGTGGATCACAGCGTATCCGGGCTTGATCTGGCGCCGTCGTTTGAAAAGGCGCTCAAGCAGTGGCTCTGCCTTTAGGTGTGTTTCTTCAAGTTTGGTCAGGAAGATACGGGTAATGTCACCGACATCTGTGGCCCGCAAAAAGTACTTTTGCATAAACAGTTCGACCCCTCGCCGACCGGCTTTGTCGCTAAACCCCATCGCCTCGGCGACCAGAACTTGCATGTCAAAGGTCAACTGTTCAGTGGCACGGCCCGACAGCAAGTGCAGGTGGCAACGGGTGGCCCAAAGGAAATCTTCGGCTGCGACAAAGGTGCGAAATTCATCATGGGTAAACAGGCCAAGGGGCACTAGGTCGGCCGCGTCCTGAACTTTGTGGATATACTTACCGATCCAGAACAGTGATTGCAGGTCGCGCAGCCCCCCCTTGGCCTCTTTGACGTTCGGCTCGACCACATAACGCTGTTTTTGCCGTTCGTGGCGGGCGTCGCGTTCGGCGAGCTTTGCTTCGATAAAGTCACGTTCCGTGCCGGCAAACAAATCGGATCGCAGGCGTTCGTCAAGATTTTCAGCTAAAGCGGCATCACCCAATAGGAACCGATTTTCAAGCATCGCAGTGCGGATGGTGAAATCTTCGGCACCAAGACGCAGGCAGTCTTTGATGGTGCGGCTGGCATGCCCGACCTTCAGCTTGAGATCCCATAGCATGTAGAGCGTGCTTTCGATCACATTCTCTGCCCACGCCGTTATCTTGTAGGGTGTCAGGAACAACAGATCTACATCCGAGAACGGTGCCATTTCGCCCCGTCCATATCCGCCCACGGCTATAACGGCGAGCCGTTCGCCCTTGGTCGGTGTGGGGTTGGGATGCAGCATGTTTTGTGCCGTTTCTAGTGCTGCAGCAACGATTCGATCGGTCAAATACGTATAGGCGCGGGTGGTGGGGCGACTTTGAAATGGGTTGGCTCGAAAAGCAGCGGCAATGGCAGCGCGGCCTTTGGTCTGTGTTGCGCGCAGATGTTCGATGATGCGTGTGCGCCCGTCTTGCGGGGTTGCGTCTCTCCGTGCCTGTCTGAGCACTTGGTCAAATGCGATGTCGTCAAAAATGTCAGATCTGGCACAGATCAGATGCGCTGGTTCTGATGCCGGGGTCGACGCCGATTGTTGCGCATATTCTACCATGAAGTTCTGCCTTTAGCCGGTATGTGATTAGAAACCTGCGCGGCCAAAACTGCGCGGGGCAGGGCTGATCACAATCACTTTTTTGTTATCTACCGACGCAACCGCCAGGCCGCGCTCGTTTGTGCCGTCCCGCAACAGCCTGAACACGCCTGATGCGCCTTGGAAGCCAGCATTTTGCGTCAGGGACGCGCTGCTTAGGGCATCGACGTTGCCCTGTCTGACCAGCGCCCCGATAGCCGCGATGCCGTCAAAGGCCAGTCCGGCAAGCGGGTGCGGGGTTTCTTCATACGCGTCCTCGTATTGTGCTGTGAACGCTGCGCTGCGCTGCGGGTCCGGCAATGCAAACCAGCCGCCCTGCACGCCAGGTAGCTGCAGCGTTTGCGGTGGGATGTCCCACCGTGTGAGCCCAATATACTGCGTCGTTTCCGGGCTGACCCCGGCCTCTGGCAGCAATTGTGTAAGCAGGGGAAGGCCCGCAGCCGTTGTTGCGGTCATAAAGACTGCATTGGCTCCATTCTCGCTAATGGTAGATCGGATGAACGGTATGGCTGCGACGACATCTTGTTGTGACAATGGGTATCCAACGGATCCTGCAAATGTTGCGCCGTTGCGCGCGATGGCGCGTTGGATCGCTTTGCTGCCCAGCTGCCCGGCAACGTCTTGCGCATGTACGATGACAATCCGGTCATTGCCCTCTTGAACGGCGTGGCTAACCAGCCTGGCCGCGGTGGAGTCAAAGGTTGGCCCAAGCACAAAAACATTATCGCCTGCGATGGTCGTGTTGTTGGAAAAGGCCAGAACGTTCACATTTCGTGATGCCACAGCGACGCCTGCCGCATTTGCAGCCTCTGCATAGAGCGGCCCCAGAATGATCTTGGCCCCGTCGTTTACCGCTTGTGCCGCCTGGGTCGCGGCAGTTTGTGCGTTGCCTGCGGTATCATAGACGCGCAGGTCAATCTCGACGCCCCTCAGATCGCGCATGGCCAAACGTGCCGCATTCTCAAGGTTTTGTGCCAGAAGGCCGTCGCTAAGCTGCTCTGATCCGCGTGGCACCAGAAGTGCGACAGGCACAGGTCTGCTTGTATCGAAGCGGGGTCCGGTGCTGCCACCAATGGCCGCTGGATCACAGGCCGACAGCATAAAGGCCGCTACGGGAACGGCGGCAAGCCAAGCTCTCTTGCGCAAGGATTTCAAAAACGCGAACATGGTAGCTGTAACTCCTGTAGGTTGGGCACCGTTCCATCACAGGACGCCCCGGCTGTAGAGTCGATAATAGACGTCAGGAAAGGCGGGTCCAGCTTTGAATCATAACGTGGTCCCACTGTCTGCTGGTGTGTGGTTTGTTGGTGTCCCAATCGGAACCGCCCGTGACATCACCTTGCGTGCGCTTGATGTACTTGCCTCCGCAGACGTGCTGGTCGCTGAAGACACGCGAAGCCTGCGTAAATTGATGGACATTCATGCTGTGCCATTGAACGGGCGTCGGATTGAGGCTTTGCACGAGCATTCCAAAGGCGGTGTTGTGGCACGGCTGTTGGAGCGTGTGCGCGCCGGGGCCAGTGTGGCCTATGCGTCAGAAGCTGGCATGCCTTTGATCGCCGATCCGGGGTTCGAACTGGCACGTGCTGCCCGCGAGGCCGGTGTCTCGGTTACCTGTGCGCCAGGCCCGTCAGCAGTGCTGACAGCGTTGGTGTTGGCCGGCTTGCCAACGGATGCCTTTCACTTTGCTGGTTTTCTGCCTGCCACCAAAAGCGCGCGGCAAAAGGCGTTGACGGACGTTGCCGGTGCACCTGCGACGCTAGTGCTTTACGAATCACCTAAACGGTTGGGCGCGTTGCTGCGCGATGCCGCACACGTGTTGGGGTCAGCGCGGCAGGCCGCCGTTTGCCGCGAACTTACCAAGCGATTCGAAGAAACGCGACGCGGCACGCTGGGGGAATTGGCTGAAATCTACGCCAAAGTCAGCGTTAAAGGCGAAATTGTCGTTTTGATTGACCGAGGAAAGTCAGAAGGTGTTCGTGAAAAATTCATGGATGAAGTGTTAGGCTGGGCTCTGAATGAGAAGTCTGTAAAAGACGCGGCTACTTTTGTAGCCGAAATGTTGGATATTCCACGACGCCAAGTTTACCAGCGAGCTATTGAGTTTACCAAGGTTCGCGCGGCAAACGATGTAATGGGTGGTGACGTTGTGAAAGACGAAGTGACTGGATCAGGGTGTTGATTTGGTTTTGGTTGATGACGATGCGAAAGGAACGCGTTGAATGACAACTGTGGCACCTCACCGTGTCTTTTAATAAGGCTCGTCCGGTTGTTCCACCGCACAAGGTTCACAGCGGGCGCATGTCCTATCATGCCGGTCTGGCTGCCGAAGATCTGATTGCACGGGATTATAGGCGTCGGGGACATCAAATTGTTGCGCAACGCTGGCGTGGAAGGCGTGGCGAAATTGACCTGATCGTTCGAGATGATAACAGCATCGTCTTTGTCGAAGTCAAACAAAGCCGTGATTTTGATACCGCACTTTCTCATGTCCGCCCGGCGCAGGTGCGGCGTCTATACGCCACGGGTGAGGAATTTCTAGCGACCCAACCGGATGGCAGCCTGACCGATGTGCGGTTTGATGTGGCGCTCGTTAATGGCAGCGGTGCTGTGCAAATCTTGGAAAATGCCTTTAGTGCCCAGTTCTGATGGCAACAGATGCGCATTCGCACAGCGCTATGCCATTGCATCTTGGCTTTAGCTGCGCCATCTCATTATGGCACTTGCCGGAGACCTGCCATGAAAATTGCCTTTCAGATGGATCCAATCGGGGCCGTTGACATTAATGCCGACAGTAGCTTTCGGCTGGCCGAAGAGGCACAGGCCCGCGGACATAGTCTTTTCTTTTACACCCCTGATCATCTTGCTTATCAAGAGGGGCGCATCACCGCGCGGGGCCATGATCTGAGCGTGCAGCGCGTGCAGGGCGATCATGCTCACCTCGGTGCTGAGCGCGAAGTGGACTTGGCTGATTTCGATGTGATCTGGCTGCGTCAGGATCCGCCATTTGACATGCATTACATAACGTCGACCCATCTGCTTGATCGCTTGCGCGGGCATGCTTTGGTGGTGAATGATCCGTTCTGGGTGCGCAACTATCCTGAAAAGCTGATGGTTCTGGACTTTCCAGAGCTCACGCCACCGACGACCATCGCGCGTGATCTTGAAACGATTAAAGCGTTCAAGGCCAAGCATGGGGATGTGATCTTGAAACCGCTTTACGGAAATGGTGGGGCGGGTGTATTCCGGCTGGACGCAAACGACCGCAACCTGACATCGCTTCATGAATTGTTTTCTGGCTTTTCGCGCGAACCGCTCATTGTGCAAAGATTTCTACCTGATGTGTCTAAGGGCGATAAGCGTGTGATCCTCGTGGATGGTGTGGCTGTGGGTGCGATCAACCGGGTTCCGGCCGCGGGCGAAACGCGGTCGAATATGCATGTGGGTGGCCGACCTGAAAAGATTGGACTGACTGACCGCGACCGTGAAATTTGCGCTGCCATTGGCCCGCTTTTAAGTAAAAAGGGTCAAATCTTTGTCGGGATAGACGTGATTGGCGATTACCTGACTGAAATAAACGTGACCTCGCCCACTGGCATTCAGGAATTAGAGCGATTCGACAAAGCGAACATAGCCGCAAAGATATGGCAGGCGATTGAGGCGCGATGCCTGGATTAAGTTGGCAGGCGCGATTGCTAAATCCGTATTTGCGGCTGACTGAAAAGACGCACCTTTCGCGCGCCAAGGCGCCAGAAAAGCTGCGTCGCAGCTTTGACCTGAAATCACGGGTTTTCTTTCATGCGCCTTTTGGAACCCGAATGGATTGGCAAACGCTTGGGCCCGGGCGCGCGTTGCATATTGCGCCACAGGGGGCTGATGAAGGATTACGGGTGCTGTACTTTCACGGTGGTGGCTATGTCTTTGGCAATCCACGGACGCATTCGGCGATGCTGGGCACACTTGTACAACGTACGGGTGCCGTGGCAGTTCTGCCCGAGTACCCTCTCGCGCCCGAAGCACCCTTTCCCGCTGCAGTGGATCATGCTCTTGCGGCTTATTATGCCTGTCTTGCACAGGGGATGGATCCCAGTCGTTTAGTGATGGGGGGTGACAGTGCGGGCGGTGGCCTTGCGCTGGCTCTGTTGGCGCTGTTGATCGCAGACGGTGCGCCGCTGCCTGCCGGTACATTTGCCTTTTCGCCGCTCACTGACCTAGGGTTTACCGGTGGCAGCATGGTGTCGAATGCTCGGGAAGATGTAGTTTTGCCTGCGCACCGCACCTCTGATATGGCAGCGCACTATTTGGCAGGGCATCGCGTGGATGACCCGCGTGCAACACCGTTGAAAGCTGATTTCAGGGGTGCGCCAGATGTGTGGCTGACCGTGGGCGATACAGAAATATTGTTGGATGATAGCCGCAGGATGGCCGCCCGGCTAAAAGCTCAGCGAGTGTCTGTCACGTTAGAGGTAGCGCACAATTTGCCGCATGTATGGCCGCTGTTTCACAACCTTTTGCCCGAGGCGAGGCGAACGCTGGACATGCTGAGCATATGGATCAAGGCACGTACGAGCACCCGATAGCTCAGGCTATTGCAAGCATTGGGATACGGTAGCTTATAGCCTCGGCAACATGGGATTTCTGCAGCGCTTTGGTGCCATCAAGGTCGGCTATTGTCCGAGCTACGCGCAGAACTCGGTGATAGCCGCGTGCGGACAGGCCAAAGCGTTCGGCAACCTTGGTCAAATGGGCTTGACCCTCTGCATCTGGCGTGGCGCATTCCTCAAGTGCGGCACCGGCAAGGTCGGCATTGCTTCGATATGGGGTGCCTTGGAACCTGCGCACTTGTAGCGCTCGGGCGGCGGTAACGCGGGCCGCGACAGTGGCGGTATCATCACCCGCGGCGGGCAAGTCCAGATCGGCAAAGCTGACAGGCGGCACATCGACGCGCAGGTCAAAGCGATCCATCAGCGGGCCTGAGATGCGGCCAAGGTAATCGTCGCCGCATGCAGGTGCGCGCCCACAGGCGCGTGCCGCATCGCTGAGATACCCGCATTTGCAGGGGTTAGCCGCAGCCACCAGCATGAACTTGCATGGATATTTCACATGGTTGTTGGCGCGCGCAATCATAACCTCTCCGGTTTCGATTGGCTGGCGCAGGGTTTCTAGAACAGCACGCGGAAATTCGGGAAACTCGTCCATGAACAAAACGCCATTATGGGCCAGAGATGCCTCGCCCGGCTTTGCGGCGCGACCGCCGCCGATGATCGCCGCCATGGACGCTGTGTGATGCGGTTCGCGAAAAAGGACGATCCATGGAAACACCGCCAGCATCAAGCAGCCCAGCAAGCGAGTGGATCATTGATGTCTCAAGGGCCTCTATGGCGGAAAGTGGGGGCAATATTCCGGGCAGGCGGGCGGCCAGCATAGATTTCCCTGAACCGGGCGTGCCGACCATCAATAGATGGTGCCGCCCGGCAGCAGCGACTTCAAGGGCGCGTTTTGCTCGTTCCTGCCCTTTGACATCGCGCAGATCCGGTATGCTGTTGGTCTGTGCGATTTGACCCGCTGTTGCAGGTTCCAACGGTGCCTGCCCGGTAAAGTGGCGAACGACCTCGTTCATGGATTTGGCTGCGATCACCTTAGTGGCGTCGACCCATGCTGCTTCAGCGCCGGATCCTTGCGGACAAAGCAGATCACGGTTTTGCTCAGCAGCAGCCATTGCTGCTGGTAATGCGCCCAGAACGGGCACCAGCGCTCCGTCCAGAGACAATTCACCCAAGGCGATGGTTCCCTCAACCGTGTCCTTGGGCAGGATGCCAAGTGCGGCCAGCATCGCCAGAGCAATTGGCAGATCAAAATGAGATCCTTCCTTGGGTAGATCTGCGGGTGAGAGGTTGATCGTGATCCGCTTGGAAGGCAGCGCGATGGACATGGCTGTAAGGGCAGCGCGCACGCGCTCGCGTGCTTCGGACACCGCTTTATCGGGCAAGCCCACGATAGAAAAGGCTGGCATGCCCGGCGTCATTGCACATTGGACTTCGACTTCGCGCGCCTCAACACCTTGAAATGCAACTGTGTAGGCTCGTGCCACCATGCTCAAATCCTTTGGGTATGGTTAATGGCTAGGGTGTTGAGGTTTAAGATTGATTAACACGCAAAAGTTGAATGGTTGGGGCTGAGTATTTTTGCCGGAACAAGGACATTTGCAATTTCCGTTGTATTACGCGCCCATTTCAGATCGGCCATTCCTGTGTCGGAAGCCCATGGTCATCAGGAACTGGTTCATAATGAACTTGCAGACCTTTGGTGCGCCATTTTACGAATGCAGGGTCGCGCAGCGTTTGCAGCGCATAAGCTTTGGTCGAGGCCCGCACCGGCAGACCGTAGCCAATCATCCGGGCGCAGACCGGGGCAAAAAATACATCGGCAAGTGAATATTGGCCAAAGAGCCATTTGCCATCAGTCTTAAACTTCGCAGCATGTGCCCAAAGTGTTTCGATACGGTTCAGATCAGCACGCACAGCGGCATTGGCCTGAAACCCCTGGATAACATATAGCAACTGCATCGGGCACGCCTCACGCAACTCGGAAAACCCCGCTGCCATTTCCGCACAAAGCCAACGGGCCGTGGCACGTGCGTCGGGGTCAGTGGGCCACATTTGTGCCTTTGGATTTTCCTCTGCCAGGGTTTCGGCCATGGCCAATGTCTCTCCCACGATCACGCCATCGGGTCGTTGCATGACCGGCACCAGCCGTGCAGGGTGTAAAGGGGCCAGATCATCCGTCATTGTTCCGGAATATAGCCCCACCATGTGGATGCGATGGGGCAGATTGAAGTTCTCCATCATCAGCCAACCACGCAAGGACCAGCTAGAGAATGCGCGATCGCCGATATAGAGGTCATAGGTCATGACAGCAGCCTAGCCCCAAACAGGCGCATGTTTCCAATTGTGATATGTGCCAAAGGGGATCACGGATTGTGATTGATCACCTCGGCGCGCTTTTCATCTGGACGTAGCGTCGTGACTGACAGTGGGTCGATCTTGTGCGCCAGCACTTCGTAAGACCCAAGCCCAAGCACAGCTTGGACTTGGGTCAGGATCACGCCAAAGTGAGCGACGGCAATGATGTGTGCATTCGGATGGTTTGCCTCTATCCGGCGAACGGCCATGGCAACGCGGGCAGCTGACTGATGCCAGCTTTCGCCTCCGGGGGGGCGGTGATCGCCGGGGGTTTCCCAGTAGGCACGGCTGAGTTCAGGGTGCCACTCGGCTACGGTGCTGAAATGGACACCGTCCCAAGTACCGAAATGAAATTCTCGCAAGGCCGGATCGTGTGGCAAACGCCTGCGATCACCCTGAATGGCATCAGCCGTGTTAACAGCGCGGGTAAGGTCAGAGGACACGACGATTGCATCACCCGGCAGATGCGCACTTAATCGGGCGATTGCGGCCGTGTCTGACAGGTCGGCGGGCACATCGCGCCAACCGGTAAAGGTTTTTTGGTGGGTGGGCCCATGCCTGATCCAGTGCCAGGTGGTCATGGGTGAACGCCTTTGAGCGTTTGGCTAAGACCTGCAACCACATGTATCACACAGTCAGCCTGAGCCGCGAGGGCGATGTTCAGGCGCCCCTGTGCCTCTCGGAATTGTCGAGCAAGCGCATTATCAGGTACGATGCCCTGACCCACCTCGTTAGTGACCACAACCACTGGCGCGGCGCAGTCGGACAGAGCGTTCAAAAGGTTGCTCTGGGCGTCGGATAGATCATCGCCGTCCAGCAGTGCGTTAGTCAGCCACATGGTTGCGCAGTCCAGCAGAACCGCGTGCCCGTGCACGCAGGATTTAAGCGCCTGAGCAGTGTCATTTGCCGCATCAACATTAGTCCAGCGGGCGTTGCGGCGCGCTTTATGCACCTTAATTTTGGCTTCCATTTCTTCGTCGAATACCCGCGATGTCGCTAAGTAGGCCGGGTGTAAGCCACTGTTCAGGATTATTTTTTCTGCAGTCACAGATTTTCCCGAGGCGGCGCCGCCTAGAACGAGTGTAAGGGCAGACAACACTTTTTCCATCTTTCTGGTGAACCGAAACAAGATGCCATGCGTAAACAATACAAGAAAGCAAAGCAAGTATATCTGTTCCGGGGGATGACCGAATGCCATTAGACAATTCCAGAGACATGTCGCTATCTCGCACAGCAATGAAAGCCGAATTGCTGGACGCTGAGACTGAACTCCGCTTGGCATATGCATGGCGTGACGAACGTGACGAAGCCGCTTTGCACCGGCTGATAACGGCCTACATGCGTTTGGCCATTTCGATGGCGTCCAAGTTTAAACGCTATGGTGCACCAATGAACGACCTGATCCAAGAGGCGGGCTTGGGTTTGATGAAGGCCGCAGACAAGTTTGACCCAGACCGCGGCGTTCGCTTCTCGACATATGCGGTTTGGTGGATCAAGGCGTCTATACAAGATCATGTCATGCGGAACTGGTCGATGGTGCGAACCGGGTCGACGTCATCGCAAAAATCGCTGTTTTTCAACATGCGCCGTGTACAAGCGCGCCTTGAGCGTGAAAGCCAAGCCGCGGGCGAGACTTTGGATAAGCATCAGTTGCGGCAGCTAATCTCGACAGAAATTGGTGTCCCACTTCATGATGTAGAGATGATGGAAGGTCGCTTGTCGGGCTCTGACTATTCGCTGAACGCGACACAGTCGGTCGATGACGAAGGCCGCGAATGGATTGATGCGCTGGAAGACGAAAGCGCACAGGCCGCCGAAACAGTTGAGCATTCGCATGATACTGAACAACTGCGCGCGTGGTTACTTGACGCGCTGAACGGTTTGAATGAACGTGAGCGGTTCATCGTGCGCGAGCGGAAACTTCTTGACGAGCCGCGAACATTGGAAAGCCTCGGGCAGGAATTGAAGTTGTCCAAAGAGCGGGTCAGGCAGTTGGAAGCGGCCGCTTTCGGTAAGATGCGTAAAGCACTGGAAAGCCAAAGCCGCGAGGTGCATCACTTCCTCGCATGAGATGCCTTGCGTTTTTAATGATGGTTGTGTTTGGCCTACCTGTGGTGGCAAGCCCATTTTCAGCAGATGTAGTCGTGTTGGGGGAACTGCACGACAACTCACATCACCACGACCGACAAGCGCGCATCGTCGCGCAGCTGGCCCCGACAGCTTTGGTGTTCGAAATGCTGACCGGCCCTCAGGCTTTGGCCAATATACCCGGAGGCGGTTCTGAAGCGTTGGAAACGGCCTTTGCCTGGGAAAACAGTGGCTGGCCTGATTTTTCCATATACTATCCAATTTTTGCTGCTGCCCCTGCGGCACGTGTGTTTGGGGCAGCTGTGCCCCGCGATGCTGCACGAAAAGCGATGCGTGACGGCGTTGCCTTTGCCTTTGGGATCGGGGCAGGCAGCTATGGTTTGACCAAACCCTTGAACCCAGATGAACAAAAGGCGCGCGAAGCGCTGCAGATGGCTGCGCATTGCGATGTAATGCCACCCGAGATGCTGCCCGCGATGGTTAACATTCAGCGTTTGCGGGATGCAGAGCTGGCCAAGATGGCACTGCGCGCATTCCAGTTAACAGGCGGGCCTGTAATTGTAATTACTGGCAATGGCCACGCGCGTTTGGATTGGGGGATGCCGGTCTACCTCGCGCGGGTGGCACCCGATCTGAAAATTGTGACCCTGGGACAGGGCGAAGATGGTGTTCCGCCAAAGGGTAGATTTGATATTGTCGAGATGACACCGGGTATCGATCGCCTCGATCCTTGTCTCGCGTTCCGCTAGTCATGCTTGCGCGGGCTGGCCCTTGGCTCTGCAGCAGACTATGGTCTCGTTCAACATCACGATCGGAGCAAGCATCATGCTGACGGACAAGCGCATTCTGCTGATCCTTACTGGGGGGATCGCGGCCTATAAGGGGCTCGATCTTATTCGACGATTGCGCGCGCGTGGTGCACAGGTCACGCCGGTGCTGACCCGTGCGGCAGAACAGTTCGTGACACCACTTGCCGTGTCGGCCTTGGCAGGGCAGAAAGTTTACCGTGATCTGTTCGATCTGACCGATGAGGCAGAGATGGGGCACATTCAACTATCGCGCTCAGCAGATCTGATTTTGGTGGCCCCCGCAACGGCAGACATCATGGCAAAGATGGCGCAGGGGCGGGCTGACGATCTGGCATCGACGCTGCTGTTGGCAACAGATACGCCAGTGATGATCGCGCCTGCGATGAACGTGCGCATGTGGGAACATGCGGCGACACAGCGCAATCTGGCGCAGTTGCGCAACGACGGTGTGGCGGTGATTGGGCCAAATGATGGCGATATGGCCTGTGGCGAGTTTGGGCCGGGTCGGATGTCAGAGCCGTTGGAAATCGTGGATGCGGTGGCCGGGCACTTTGGCCCACGCCCTTTGACAGGACGCCGCGTGCTGGTGACGTCCGGCCCCACGCAAGAG
>JABITU010000357.1 GCA_018668195.1 Tateyamaria sp.
ATTGCCCGGATTGATCCGCAAACAGGCTGCACCTGCCTCGGCGGCCTCGATACCGCGTTTGTAGTGAAAATGGATGTCTGCAACCAAAGGCACCGGGCTTTCTCGCACGATCTCTTTCAGAGCCTTGGACGACTCCAGATCCGGCACCGACACGCGAACAATATCTGCGCCCGCCTCTGCCGCTGCCTGCACCTGAGCGATCGTCGCCTTAGCGTCAGTTGTCAGAGTGTTTGTCATGGTCTGAACCGTTATCGGGGCGTCACCACCCACTGGAACGGTGCCAACCATGATCTTTCGGCTTTCGCGTCTATAAATATTGCGCCATGGACGTATGTGGTTCAGCGACATGAGGCCATCCCGATCGCAGTTTCAAATCAGCCATAGAATAGACACCCAAAGCTTGGGCGGCAATGGGCGGCACAGGCTTATTCGTTAGATTTGAACATCGCGGCAGCTTTGGCTTCGGCATAGCGCACCAAGCCTTCGTCGGTTTTGATATCAACCGGCAAATAGGCTTCTTTCAGGCCAGCAATTTCAAGCGGGAGGTTGGAGGTCACCGCACCCGCTGCCCCAACCGGGCCATAAAAATTATCTGCCATCGCGAAATAGATTGCGCCACTTTCGCCCGCGCGCAGGGTCGGCGGCTCTTCGGTTAGGGGCGCTTCCCAAGTGTCACCGGCCTGCATCGTTCCCTCATAGATCACGGTGCCGTCAGCTGCGCGCACACGCACCCAAGCCGGCCTTACTGCAACCATCTGCAACGCGGGTGCTGCCTGTTCCACAACTTGCGGCACCGGCTGTCCAACGTCAGAAACTACTCCAACAGGTGTTATACTAACTATGACTTCTTCATCCAACTTAGGCGCTGCAAAACTACCGACTTCGCGCGGATCGATTGTTGCAATTGGCGCATCACGCGCCACCAAAACTGGCAATTCAAGCGCTTGGGGGCGATAAAGCCTGTCCAGCGCATCTGCGCGCGGCGTGTCGACAGTCAGCGCAGCCGTGGCTGCGTTTGTCGCAGCTCCGCTTAGCGGATCGAGGTCGGACAAAACAATGGGCGCCTGATCAACGGGTGCGACTTGTACGCGCTGAACTTCGCGCAAGACAGAGTAACCACCAAAAGCTATGCCACAAATGAGTGTTATGAGCACAAGCGACGAGCCAATTGCGCCAGGTTCAACCCTGGACCATATTGCCTCGCCCGTCGGAACAAAAGGCGTCGCAGGGGATTTGAATATATCAGTACCGTGACCACGCGCGGCACGTTCATCGCGGCCGGTTTTCTTGACGACAGATGCTCGAGCCGACATGCCGTGTGAAACTGAAAAGCCGCTCTCATTGCAAAACGCCGCGAATACAACGTCTGAATCTAATTTAAGATACCGCGCATACGATCGTACATAACCCGCAATAAAGCCCGGAGTATCAAATGCGTCAGGATCACAAGATTCTATCGCAGCAATGTAGCTTGCTTTGATCCGCAACTCGCGTTGAACGTCAAGGAGTGATTTACCCAATGTCGCTCGTTCACCGCGCATAATGTCCCCAAGCTTAAGCTCGAAATCATCAAAACCCTTTGGCCCGACTACGTCATTTTGTATGGTTTTATCGGTCCTGCGCCCGATCATGCCACTGCCCCGTTCTTAAAATGACTACGAAACGACCCCACTCGATTCGCTATCAATATTTCTTAATCGTTTAATACCACAAGGCAACTGGGTTTACACCTTTTAGTAGATTAGCCTGCGTCCTCGGCGCGATTCAGCGCACAATGCGACCACAAAGCGTCCACAGCGCGCACCAAAGCCTCTATTTCTTTGGGTCCATGGACCGGCGAAGGGGTGAACCGCAACCGCTCCGTTCCGCGTGGCACAGTGGGATAATTGATTGGCTGTACATAAATGCCATGCTCTTCCAGTAGCATGTCACTCAGAAGCTGGGTATGCACCGGATTGCCCACCATCACCGGCACGATATGGCTGCCATGATCGATGATCGGTAGCCCCATGCCTTTGAGCCGCAATTTGAGCGATTTAGCTTGTTGCTGGTGATCAGCGCGCAGGTTTTCTGCTGTCTTTAGAAAAGCGACCGAAGCAGCCGCCCCTGCTGCAATCGCTGGCGGTAAGGAGGTCGTAAAGATAAAACCGGGTGCATAAGACCGGATGGCATCACACATCTTGGCAGATGCAGCGATGTAGCCGCCCATCACTCCTTAGGCTTTAGCCAAAGTCCCGTTTATCATGTCGATTCGGCCCATCAACCCATCCCGCTCGGCCACACCGCCACCACGGGGGCCGTACATTCCGACGGCATGAACTTCATCAATGTATGTGAGCGCCCCAAATTCGTCTGCCAGATCGCAAATGTCGGCTATCGGACCAAAATCGCCATCCATAGAGTAAATTGATTCGAAGGCGATCAGCTTGGGCGCTGCAGGGTCATCCGCTGCCATCAAACTACGCAGATGCTCCATGTCGTTGTGCCGATAGATCCGCTTGGCACCACCATTGCGCCGCACCCCTTCAATCATCGACGCATGGTTCAAGGCGTCTGAATATATAATCAAACCGGGAAACAGCTTGGGCAGAGTGCTAAGTGTTGCGTCGTTCGCGATATAGGCGCTTGTGAAAAGCAGGGCTGCTTGTTTATCGTGCAAATCCGCCAATTCAGCTTCCAAGCGTTTGTGATAAACTGTTGTGCCCGAGATGTTGCGCGTGCCGCCAGATCCGGCACCTGTCGCGTCAATCGCCTCGTGCATTGCTGATAGAACGATAGGGTTTTGTCCCATGCCCAAATAATCATTTCCACACCAAACGGTAATGGGTGCTTCGGTGCCATCGGCTTTGGTCCAGGTGGCGTGTGGAAATTGCCCCTTGCGCCGTTCTATGTCGATGAAAGTTCGATAGCGCCCCTCGTCATGCAATCGCTGAAGGGCCGCATCAAGTTTCTCCGAATAGTCCATTGGACACTCCATCAATGCCGTCAACTGCCGGCGCTAGCATATGCCTTTTCAATAATGCTGATATAGACCCTCCCGACTGCTTTCAATGCAGTCCACCCGCGCGACATGTCGCAGGCGTTCAATATCCCGCTTGACCGTCTGTCTTGGTTTTCGATGCGCCCAACCGGGGGGCATATGTGCACGGAACTAGACAAGGACGAGCCAACGCTTACAGTTGCTGGAAATTTGCAACAACTGCAGCCACAAGGCATGACCGCACATCACAATTCCGCCATTCGGGCGCTCAAAACCGCGAGAGTGCGCCATATGCTGACCGCTCGCAGAAACCGTTGATAAAAGGCGCAGGCTCATGTCCCAAATCGCACATTTGAACAGTCAATCGATCGCTTTTGATATCATTGGTGATGGGCCGCCTGTGCTGCTTCTCCACGGCTTTCCTCAAAACCGTGCGATGTGGCACCGGATAGCGCCAAATCTTGCCCAGAATTTTACCGTCGTCACTGCCGACCTGCGAGGATACGGCGCAAGCTCAAAGCCAAAAAAAATGCGTGATATGAGCTTTCGTCACATGGCCGCCGATCAAAAAGAACTGATGCAGTCGCTGGGTTTCGACAGGTTTCACCTTGTTGGCCACGACCGGGGCGCACGGACCGCCCACAGATTGGCGCTGGATGCGCCGGAGTCGCTTTTGTCATTGACCCTGATGGACATTGTACCCACCCATCACCTGTTGGATGAATTGACCCAAAACGTTGCGCGCGCTTACTATCATTGGTTCTTTTTGGCGCAACCCGCACCCTTTCCAGAAACGTTGATTGGACACGATCCAGACGCGTTTTATCAAAGCTGTCTTGCAGGTTGGGGCGGGAGTCTTTCAGATTTCGACATATATGCGTTGGATGCTTACAGGTTAGCCTGGCGCGATCCCGATTGCATACGTGCCATGTGCAATGACTACCGGGCCGCGATCGATATCGACTTTTCCTTGGATGCAAGCGACCAGAACACCGAGATAAAAACGCCCACGCTGATAATGTATGGCAAGGATGGAGTTATGGGAAAAGAATATGATGTCCCCGACACTTGGGCTAGCCGCCTAAAAACCATGCAAAGCAAAGCCATGCCCGGCGGCCATTTCTTTCCAGATACTCACCCCAAGGAAACGGCCACCACAGTGCGTGCGTTTCTCATGTCAACCGCGGTGCCTGGATAAACAGGATTGTCATTAAGGTTTTTTGCGAAAAAATTTATGCGTCCAGTACTGGCTGAAACCAAATTTTTTCAGAATGTTTGGCGATATTTGATGTTTCAGGTGTTTCGTCAAACGCCACAAATCACTCTGGCAGAGTGGTCACAAAGCACATGTAAGCCAGCGATCCGTGGCCGCCCACGACGATGCTGCGGCCTGCGGTGCGCATGGCAGCCACAGACCGATTTACAGAGTGGTGAACGCGTGCTGAAAGATTTGGCCGCTACCGCGCACATGTGTGACCAAGTAACCAGCAAGCGCGTGCTTTGGAAAAGGCCAACATTTCCTAACGTTCATGATGCCCAGACAGTTGCAACATTCAAAACATTTAACGTACCGCAAAGGCAAGCCTTTGGGAAAAAAGTTGACCGCAACATCCAAATTATTCCGGAATAACTCACCAGTTTCAGATGCAAATTAATAATGGTGTGGCGCGGTTGACGGGGCTCGAACCCGCGACCCCCGGCGTGACAGGCCGGTACTCTAACCAGCTGAGCTACAACCGCGTACTGCATGCTGGGGTAATATGGGCG
>JABITU010000358.1 GCA_018668195.1 Tateyamaria sp.
CCGCATCGTGCAGCAGGTTCAGAAAGGCGAAAAAGAGGCCCGCCAAGCGAAAAAGGAAATGGTCGAAGCGAACCTGCGCCTCGTGATCTCTATTGCTAAGAAATATACCAACCGCGGACTTCAGTTTTTGGATCTGATTCAGGAAGGCAATATCGGCCTGATGAAGGCTGTCGACAAGTTTGAATACCGACGTGGTTATAAATTCAGCACATATGCCACGTGGTGGATTCGTCAGGCGATCACCCGATCCATCGCGGATCAGGCGCGCACCATCCGTATTCCCGTGCATATGATTGAGACGATCAACAAGCTTGTGCGCACAGGCCGCCAGATGCTCCACGAGATTGGTCGTGAACCCACGCCCGAAGAGCTTGCGAAAAAGCTGCAAATGCCGTTAGAAAAAGTCCGAAAGGTGATGAAAATCGCCAAGGAGCCTATTTCGCTTGAAACACCGATCGGCGACGAAGAAGACAGCCAGCTGGGCGATTTCATTGAGGACAAGAATGCCGTATTGCCGCTGGACAGCGCGATTCAGGAAAACCTCAAGGAAACAACTACTCGGGTTCTGGCGTCACTTACACCGCGCGAAGAACGTGTGCTGCGGATGCGTTTTGGCATTGGTATGAATACCGACCATACGCTTGAAGAGGTCGGTCAGCAGTTCAGCGTGACCCGCGAGCGTATCCGTCAAATTGAAGCAAAAGCGCTACGCAAGCTGAAACACCCGTCACGATCGCGCAAGCTTCGCAGTTTCTTGGATCAATAAACCGGTCTCATTGATGGGCGCCCCAATGGTTGGGGCGCCCATAATCCCAAGAGTGGAGCACATTTTGGAGATAATACCGTGTCAGTTGTCATTGACATTCAACACAACAAAGCCCCTTGCAGACTGCTTGAAACTTCATGATGCCCATCAGGCAACATACGCGGTGTCGGCTCGTCGTTGATTGTGATTAGGGCAATTACGCCGCGATCTGGCGAATTACTAAGAACGGGCACTTCGTAAATTCCAGTTAATCTCATCCATCCGATCAATCGTAGCCTGATCAAAGTCAAGCGGCTTGTAGTAGATTGATGAGCGGCTAATCTCGAGCAGTCTACATTGACGCGTCAGGCTCAAACCGTGTTATCTTTGACGGACCATAGCGCGGCGTTCTGACGGGTTCATCACCTCTCGGGGCATTTCTGCGCTATACCCTGTCGCTAAGACTTCAGCCCTTAGTACAAGAAATCATTTTCGCTCTTGAGTTGGCCAAACTGGCATGAATTATTCTTAATTTTACTGTCCTTGTTCTCAGCATTTTTTATTTTGTCGGAAAAAACGCCCGCCATGCCTTCAGTCACCTTACGTTTCCACGTGCTCACTCAGGTCGGATGCAGCTGGCGCTTCGCTGCGATCTACTGCACCGTCTTGTCTCCACGCAGCGCATCAAGGGCCACTGCAGCATTAGAATGATCTGATAAAGCTCCGTCGCTTCGTCATTTGCGTATCCATTCATTCGTGTTGAATACATCGCAGCACGCGGTCCAAATTGGCCAAACAGCTTGAGCCTTCAAAGAAAATTGCGACGTGAAATATTTAATTTTACTTGGATCAAAAACCTGAGGCCTCTTGACCTTACAGTGACGGGAACCTTTATAGATAAACTATGACAGAAACTGCACTTTCTTTCGAAATTACCGGGTTGAACTGTGCCTCTTGTGCGGGTCGGGCAGAAGCAGCGCTTGCTGCGATCCCAGGTGCGCGTCAAGCGCGGGTTAATCTTGTCGGGCACAGCGGGCACGTTTCGGGTGTCGCTGCTGAGGCGGTGGTGCAGGCCCTTGTTGCAGTTGGTTATAATGCGCGGATCAAATCAGCCAAATTTGACATCCCAGCCATATCATGTGCGTCCTGCATCGCTCGGATTGAGGCGGTAGCTCGGAATGTTCCGGGCACACTAAGCGCCAATGCTGCGCTGCCAACACATAGCCTGACAATTGAAACCTTAGGGTCGCTGGACGTCGTACGCGCAGCTCTTACCGAGGCCGGATATCCGGCAGCGGCAGCGACGCCAGACACACCGGATCAAGATCCAGCGCGTGCCTTGTTGTGGCGGTTCATCTGGGCTGCTGTTCTGACTTTGCCGGTGTTTGTCGCGGAAATGGGCGGGCACCTATATCCACCTTTTCACCATTGGATCGCTGCGGCTGTGGGGTTGCAAAACAGTCACATAGCACAGCTTGCTCTGAGCTTTTTGGTGCTGGCCGGACCCGGTGCAGAGTTTTTCAAGCGAGGTATTCCGGGGCTGTGGCATGCGCGCCCAGACATGGATGCGCTTGTGGCGCTTGGTGCTGGATCCGCTTTTATCTTTTCAGCGGGGGCTGTTATTGCACCGGGTCTCTTGCCGCCTTCGGGCGTCTATTTTGAGGCCGCAGCCGTAATTGTCACCCTGATCCTGCTCGGGCGCTGGCTTGAGGCGCGAGCCAAGGGGCGGACCGGAGATGCCGTACGCCGTCTGATTGGACTGCGCCCTGACAGCGCCGAAATTATCGAAAATGGAATGCCCCGCACCGTTTCAATCGACCAGATCAATGTGGGTGATGTTTTGCGCCTCAAGCCAGGTGGGCGGGTCGCTGTTGATGGCGGGGTTGTCGACGGTGAAACCTATCTCGACGAATCCATGCTAACCGGTGAGCCGTCGCCGGTGCTGAAACAATCAGGCGATACGGTCAGCGCAGGCACATTGGCCGCGACAGGATCACTTACCTATCGCGCAACGCATGTCGGGCGCGATACTGAACTGGCTCGGATCGCTGCCCTCACAGAACAAGCACAGGCTGCTCGTCTACCAATCGAAGCGCTGGTTAACCGCATTACGGCCCGCTTTGTACCTGCAGTGCTGGGCATTGCTGCTATGACCTTTGTAACGTGGCTGTTATTGGTCGATCTCGGACCTGCCATTGTGGCCGCTGTATCGGTTCTGATTATTGCATGCCCCTGCGCCATGGGGCTGGCCACGCCCATGTCGATCATGGTTGGAACAGGGCGGGCGGCGCAATTGGGTGTGCTTTTTCATAAGGGGGGGGCACTTCAACGGCTTCAGGATGTGCAGGTGATTGCCTTTGACAAGACGGGTACCTTGACCGAGGGCAAACCCACGCTCACAGACGTCGCCTGTGACACAGATCACGCTCAACTGCTGCACCTTGTGGCGGGCGTCGAAAGCCGCTCTGAGCACCCCATCGCGCGCGCAATCGTTGCCGCCACCGAGACCGTTGCACAGGATGTGACAGGCTTTTCCGCAATCATGGGCAAGGGCGCAAGCGCAACGGTCGATGGGCTTCTTGTTCATGTTGGCAATATCGAGCTGTTGCAAGGCAGGGGCATACAAATATCAGACAGGTGGCATAAAATTGGCGCTGACTGGGCCGCAACCGGAGTGACGGCTGTGCACGTGGCCATGGACGGCGCACATATAGGTGTCCTGGCGATCAGTGATCCGATTAGACCAGGCACGGCGCATACTTTGGCTGCGATCGCTGCGACGGGTCGCAAAATTGCAATGATCTCTGGTGATGCGCAGAGCACGGCGGACCATGTCGGTTCAATTCTTGGGATCGACATTATTATTGGGAACACACGACCAGACGGCAAGGTCGCGGCACTTCGTGATCTGCGTGACAGATACGGCGCGGTTGCTTTTGTAGGGGATGGTATAAACGATACCCCGGCGCTGGCAGCCGCCGATGTCGGCCTTGCAGTGAATCGGGCCAGTGATGCGGCTGTCGAGGCAGCAGATGTGGTTTTGATGTCGTCTGACCCCGATGCGGTACTGCGCGCATTGTCAATTAGCCAAGCGACCCTGCGCAATATTTGGCAAAACTTGTCTTGGGCCTTTGGTTACAATACTCTGTTGATCCCACTGGCCGCCGGTCTGCTGGTCCCATTGGGCGGGCCACAGCTGTCGCCGGCGCTTGCGGCATTGGCCATGGCGCTGTCTTCTGTCTTTGTCGTTAGCAACGCGCTGCGGTTGCGCAAGGTCGGCGGGACATGAACATCTCTGATGTGGGCAAAGCGGCTGACCTATCGGCAAAAACCATCCGTTACTACGAAGAGATCGGCCTAATTCAGCCCCTGCGCAGCGTTAATGGATATCGCAGTTTTACTGATTCTGACGTGCAAAAGTTACAATTTCTTGCCCGCGCCCGCGCCCTTGGGTTCTCTATAGATCATTGCCGGTCTTTGCTGGCCCTTTGGGCTGATCACAGCCGCGCCAGCTCTGATGTCAGACGCATTGCTCACGATCACTTAGCCGAGATTGAAAACAAAATCGCGGCCTTGAAATCCATGCAGAATACTCTGACCAACTTGGTAGAATCCTGTGCAGGCGATGACCGGCCTGACTGCCCTATCCTGTTAGACCTCGCCACTCAGAAAAAAGTTAATCCCTAAGTGCCTCTTTTTTTTGGTGGCGATAAAACTAACCTTTATTGCGCCTCAACTTGAAAACCACGCAAGCAAAGTGCGCGAGGCATGGTCAGAGCGCTTGTTTTAACCGGGTATCAAGCGCTGGTTAGGTCAGCGTCGGCGATCCCGACGAGATGACATTGGCTGGAAAGCGACACCCACATGTGCCTCGCAATATGGCTTGCCCTGTTGTACCGGCAGCCCACAAAACCAAAAGTCGTCGGTTGCAGGGTCACCCACAGGCCATTTGCACGTCCGCTCGGTCAACTCCATCAGGGTGATTTTCTTGGCCTTCTTCTCGACCTCATTGACCTTGGCCAGCGCCTCTGGGCTGATTTCGTTTGCTGACGGTTGTGGGGGCAACGGTTGACCAGCGGGGATAATCTGCTTACGCGCCGGCAGCGTGGTTTTTGTCTCAGTCGCGGGTGCCGGCTTGATCGCTGGTTCCGTTTTGGGTTGCGGTTTTGATCTGGCTTCTGCCTTAGGGGCAGCTTTTGCCTTGCCGTCGGCCTTGGTGCTGCCACCGCCACTGGCGCGGTTAGACAGGCCCAGCCGATGCACTTTGCCAATCACAGCATTTCGGGTCACGCCACCCAGTTCTTTTGCGATCTGGCTGGCCGACTGGCCTTCGCCCCACATCTTTTTCAGCAGTTCTACACGGTCATCAGTCCAGGACATCAGTGGCTTTCTGAGCTAAAAAAGCGGCCGCTTTTGGGCCGCTCTGGTTCTACTTCAGTTTCGACCTCTATATTAATATCATGTGCCAAAGTTACAAGGGATGTTCGTCCGGTTACGGTTTGGCCGAGATCGGTCGTGTGCGGCCCTCGCGCCACGCTAGCAAAAGTGCCCCCAAAATGATGATTGCCGCACCCAGTAATGTCACGTGGTCTGGGATCACATCGTAAAACACAACATCGTAAAGCGCGGCAAAGATCAGTGTGCCATAGCTAAAAGGGGCCACAAAACTTGCATCGGCTCTTGCCATAGCGTTTACAAAACAGGTTTGTGCAACCGTCATGGCAACACCCAGTGTCGCCATCAGAACCCACTGTGTAGGCATTGGGGCCTGCCAAACCCAGATCACAGCCACTCCGGCGATCCCAACCCCAATGGCATTGTTCACAAAAAGGATTGAAAATGGGTTTTCTCGGCTGGTCAGCTTTTTGATGACGTTCAGCTCTGCACCTAGGATCACCGCTGCCGCTAATGCCAAAAGCGCCGCGGGCTGAAAGCTGTCAGGTGTTGGACGAAGTAGAATCATCGCACCTATCAAAGAAATTCCTGCCGCGAGCCAGCGCCATTTACCAACCCGCTCACCAAGGAACGGAATCGCAAAAATCATGCCAAAGACCGGGTTGATAAATGAAATCGCGGTCGCATCGGCAAGCGGGATGTATGCAACCGAAGCGAACATGAGCGTCAACCCCGCCCATCCGCCAAGTGTCCTTGCCAAATGCAGGCCAAGGTGAGGGCGTTGCAACGTCGGCCTTAAAATTGCTACCGCGATTGAAAATGCAAGAAAAGCAAACAAAAATCGACCAAACACGATTTGAAACGGATGTATCGCCGGTCCGAACTGATCGGTACCAAGCGCTTTGGCGATCAGCGTTGTTGCGGCGATGAAAGCAGTCGCAACCGCAATCAGACCTGCCGCCAAAGCGGGGTTGTGGGGCTTGGCACGATACATGTCGTCTGTCCTGCGCCTACGGGTGCGCTAGCGCAAGTGAATTGTTCTTGTGACTTTTTTATGGTGCCGCTGTAATAATTTGTTTATCGAGCTCCTTATGAGCAACTGGACACACCTCCGACAACGCACCTGACGTAATCAAAGCAGCTGATCGCTGCGGTGTCGCTCTCTGTGCCACCCACGCTTACCACTCATAAATTGTTGACCCGGCCGCCCGCCTCATGCACCAAGGCTTGCATGTCGCTTTTGGCTTCTTTTCAAGGATGATCCAGATGATCACTTCTGTTCTGCCCACCTATTCCCGTGCACCCCTAAGCTTTGTTAAGGGTGAAGGCTCTTGGTTGATTGAGGCAGACGGACGACGTTTTCTGGATCTTGGTGCCGGGATCGCCGTTAACGCACTGGGCCATGCGCATCCTGCGCTGACACAAGCGCTGACAGAACAGGCCGGAGCACTCTGGCATACCTCGAACCTTTACCATATTCCGCAACAACAGGCTCTGGCTGATAAATTGGTCGATGCGACCTTCGCGGACACGGTATTTTTTACCAACTCAGGAACAGAATCTTGCGAGCTCGCAGTCAAGATGGCGCGCAAGTATTGGTACGATCAAGGTCACTCAGAAAGGGTCGAGATCATTACCTTTTCAGGCAGCTTCCATGGCCGGTCTGCAGCAGGCATCGCCGCTGCAGGTGCAGAAAAAATGACCAAGGGATTTGGCCCGTTGCTGCCCGGGTTTGTCCATTTGAATTTTGCCGATCACGATGCAATCGCGCCCGCAATCACTGATAAGACATCTGCGATCCTCGTTGAACCAGTGCAGGGCGAAGGTGGCATCCGCCCGTTGCCAGATGCTTGCCTGAAAGGGTTGCGCGACCTGTGCGATGAAAAAGGCATTCTTCTTATCCTTGATGAGGTCCAGTGCGGCGTTGGTCGAACGGGCAAGCTCTTTGCGCATGAATGGGCCGGGATTGACCCCGACATCATGATGGTCGCCAAAGGCATCGGTGGGGGTTTTCCTTTGGGCGCTGTGCTTGCGACGCAAAACGCAGCCAGCGGTATGACGGCAGGCACCCATGGCTCGACATATGGCGGCAATCCTCTAGGCTGTGCGGTGGGGTGCAAAGTTCTCGATATCGTCGCCGACCCTGAATTCCTGTCCGACGTTAACCGCAAGGCTGCCTTGCTGCGCCAAAAACTTGAAGGACTGATCGCAAATCACCCGGATGTTTTCGACAGCGTCCGCGGATCAGGCCTGATGATGGGAATCAAATGCAAAACCACAAACACTGATGTCGTTAACGCAGGTTACGCGCATCAGCTTCTGACAGTGCCTGCGGCTGATAACACGGTGCGCTTGTTGCCTCCACTTACTATTACTGACCAAGAGATCTGCGAAGCCATCAATCGTCTCGATGCGGCTGCATCCATTCTCGCATCCTGATCCGCCTTCATCTTGCCAGCTAAACTCCGGGGGCCCGGGGGCTGGCCCCCGGCACGTTCCAAAAAGAGATACCGCCATGACCCACTTTCTAGACATTAACACCACCCCACAGGCAGACCTGCGGCAGATCATCGACACCGCCCATGACATGAAAACTGCTCGTTTGGGCCGTCCAAAGGGCACCACGGATGATGATCAGCCGTTGGCCGGTCACATGGTTGCGCTGATCTTCGAAAAACCATCCACCCGCACGCGCGTTTCGTTTGACGTGGGTGTGCGACAGATGGGTGGCCAAACCATGGTACTGTCGGGAAGTGACATGCAATTGGGTCACGGCGAAACCATCGCTGACACCGCTCGCGTGCTTAGTCGCTATGTCGATCTGATCATGATCCGGACCTTCGAAGAAGCGACACTGCTCGAGATGGCCGAATACGCGTCTGTGCCGGTGATCAACGGTCTGACCAACCGCACCCATCCCTGCCAAATCATGGCCGATGTGATGACATTCGAAGAACATAACGGCCCGATCAAGGGCAAAAAGGTTGTCTGGTGTGGCGATGGCAACAATGTCTTTGCCAGCTTTGCCCATGCGGCCAAGCAGTTCGATTTTAATCTCGTCTTTACCGGCCCCGAGCCACTTGACCCAGAGACTGCCCTAAATGGGCTGTATACCACCGAGCGTGACCCCGATCTTGCAGTTCAGGGGGCCGACCTTGTGGTGACCGACACGTGGGTCTCGATGCATGATCCACAATCTGCGCGCGAGCGGCGGCACAACCAATTGCGTGGTTACCAAGTGAACGCTGATCTGATGGGCAAAGCGAAGCAGGGCAGCTTGTTCATGCACTGCCTGCCCGCTCACCGAGATGACGAAGCGACCTCCGAAGTGATGGACGGCCCGCAGTCAGTGATCTTTGACGAGGCTGAAAACCGCTTGCATGCGCAAAAGGCAGTTATGCGCTGGTGCTTGGGTGTCTGATATTTCTGCTGGCCGCATTTGCATCTGAATGAGCGCAAACTCTACCCAACCATTAAAAACTTTAAATTCTGGCGGCCAAGTCCAAATCTAGCTGTTCGATAGCGTGCCCTCATCTGGCACCTGATCAATCAGTATCAGGCGGCAGCTAAAGGGCCACCAAGCCCGATACGCCTCTATATTGGCGGTTAGGCTTGTGCCCCCGGCTGCGCCGCATATGTTGGCCCGGAAAGCAGCGTCAAAGGGCAAAGACATGGAAAAGGCGGATATCGGGGTCTTTGGCACCGGAACCATGGGCAGTGCGTTGGCGCTCAACTTTGCAGAGCAGGGCTTTGCCGTCTCCATTTCGAACCAAAACAGCGATGGAGTTATAGATGTCGAAGTCGAGGCTAAATTGCTCGCAGGCTCCGTCACCACCCATCTAGATATTGGCAATTTTGTACGCTCGCTCAAGGCACCGCGTACCATACTGTTCATGATCCCATCGGGCGATCCGATGGATGCGATGATAGAGCTTTTGACGCCGTTGCTGGAACAGGGTGATACGATCATTGACGGTGGAAATGCTGATTTCAACCGCACCCGCAGCCGAACGGACCGCCTGAGCGGGACAGGCATACATTTCGTTGGCATGGGTGTTTCAGGCGGTGCCGAAGGGGCCCGTCGTGGACCTTCTATGATGGTCGGAGGCAGTGCGCATTCCTGGGCCCAGTTCAAGCCCATGGCTGAAGCCATCGCTGCCAAGTTCAACGGCGACCCATGCGTTGCGCATTTGGGTCCCGATGGTGCCGGCCACTTTGTTAAGACCGTGCACAACGGCATCGAGTATGCGGATATGCAGATGATAGCAGAAATCTATGGGATACAGCGCGATCTGGCAGGGCATTCCGCTGCAACGATCGGGGCAATGTTCCAAAGCTGGCAGACTGGCGCGCTCAATTCCTATTTGATCGAAAGTGCAGCTACAGTTTTGCAGGCGACCGATGAAGAAACCGATGGGCCGATGATCGACGTGATTTTGGACAAGGCTGGACAAAAGGGTACCGGTCGCTGGACCCTGATCGAGGCATTGAAACTGGGGCAGTCGGCATCGACCATCGAAGCCGCGGTGGGTGCGCGGGGGTGGTCGTCGGAAAAGGCCATGCGGCTGGCGGCAAGCGATGTCCTGTCCTCGGGCGCACAAAAAACGACATTGCCCAGCGAAAACGATTTGTTCGAGGCCATGTATGCTGGACGCATCCTTGCCCACGCGCAGGGTTTCCAGATCATGGCGGCCGCATCTGACACATTCGGATGGTCGCTCGACATGGCACGCATTTCCGAGATTTGGCGCGCAGGCTGTATCATCCGCTCGACCCTTCTGGACACATTTGCCGAGGCTTTTCGCGGGCCGCCCCCACATGGGCACATGATTTTGTCCGCCAAGATGGCCGAGCAGCTGAAAGACGCGATGCCCGGTCTGCGCCGGGTCGTGGCTGCGGCGGCTCTGAACGGTCAACCAGTGCCTGCTCTTTCCGCGGCACTAGCATGGTATGATAGTATGCGCCAATCGCGGGGCACCGCGGACATGATACAGGGCCTACGCGATTATTTTGGTGCCCACGGTTTTGAGCGTACCGACCAAGAGGGACACCACCACGGATCTTGGTGATCACCTATCAGTTTCTGGGTTTAGCGCGCAGGGTTGGATCGGCCTGTGTCGGATCTTTGGGCCACGGATGTTTGGGATACTGCCCACGCATATCCTTGCGCACATCGTCATAGGACGTTGCCCAGAACCGGGGTAAGTCAGATGTCACTTGTACGGGCCTGCGGGCAGGTGACAATAGCGTGATCTGCAATGGCTTGCGGCCCACCATCGGATGATTTGTGACCCCGAACATCTCTTGCAGGCGCACAGCGATGCCCGGCACATCTTCGGCATAATCAATTGGTACGTTGCGCCCCAACGGCGTCGTAAAATGCCCAGGCACAGCCCCGTCCAGTGTTTTTATGCGATCCCAGCCCAACAGAGCCTGTAGCGCTGGAAGAATATCAAAATCTTTCCAATCAGCACCCGTGCGCACGCCGCTCAGATGCGGCAACAACCAGTCCTCAAGCGAG
>JABITU010000359.1 GCA_018668195.1 Tateyamaria sp.
ATCGCCGATGCCGCGTCCGTGCCCAGTGTCCCACACAGGGCCTCATAACGGCCATTGTTCATGCCAATATTTAGGATAGCGGATGGTCCACCCCAATCAGGGTCTTCGGACGAAGGGCGTACACAAAGGAGTGCGTTTTGCGGAAATTGCTGCAAAATTGCTTCAAGATCAGGAAGATGGCCACTGGCGATATCGTGTACAGCTGCAAACGACAAAGCCACAGTTCGCGGCACAGGCAAATCAAGCCGCACCAATCTTTGCAAACATTTTGCGCGTCCCCCATGGGTCGCGGTCGTGAGTGGAGCGACAGACGTCACCAGTGTTGTGTTCGGATTATTCTGCACTGCAGCACCTCTTATTGAGGTGGCAGCATAAAGTGTAAACTTTATGTGACAAGGTATCCACGACCCAAAAACCTATGCTGTGACAGAGAGGCACACCTTCGCGACAATCAGCACTTGACCCATTGTCAGGTCGCAAGAACATTGCCCTCGGCAAGAGGGGGCTCTGCCCCCAGGCCTTTGGCCTTCCCCCGGAGTTTTTTCAGCAAGATGAAGACGGATCAGCCTTCGATTTTGGTGAGGTCAGCCACGCTAAGGCACAAAGTGCGGATGCGACTTAACAGATTGAGCCGGTTACGTCGCACCATAGCGTTGTCAGTGTTGATCTGTACGGCACCAAAGAATGCATCGATTGGAGCGCGCAGGCTGGCCATGGCGTGCATGGCTGACGCGTAATCTTGTTGTGCCAACGCGGGCGCGATATCGGCCTCGGCGCTGTCCAAAGCTGTGAAAAGGGCGCGTTCGGCGTTCGTCTCGGCATATTTGACGTCTGCGCCATAGGAATATTCAACGCCATCGGCGTTCTCGGCCTGGCTCAGGATATTGTTGGCGCGTTTGAAGCCCTGGATCAGGTTTTCGCCATCCTCGGTTTTGAGCGTTTCGGATAACGCGGTGGCGCGTTTGACAAGCCGCGCAAGATCGTCATTGCTCGGCATGGCGATACAGGCATCGATGATATCGTGGCGAACCCCTTGATCACGCAGAAAAACTTTGAGGCGGTTGTGGAAAAATGACATCAGGCTTGCTGACTTTGGGTTAACCACATTCACAGCGTAGCCATTTTCAAATGCCTTTCGCGAAATCGAGTGGTCTGGCATGGAGTAATTTGCATATGCGTCAGAAAATGACTTAACAAACCGGATTGGCATATCAGTTGCACCAACTGGGCTATAGGCGTCAAGGGTCGGATAGGTTGCCGAAAATTGATCTGTATACTCGAATTTGAATAGGTGGCGGATCAGAATTTTTTCGTCACCTTCATCGTCTAACGAGTAGCTCTTGGCTTGAACGATCGAGTAATCTTTCTTCCAAAGGTTGTCTGGGTCAATCTCAAAATCGAATTCGCACAAAGCAACAAAGGCCGAAAGACTGGTTAAATGGAATTGCACATCATTTTCCAAAACCAGCCGAATAACCCCCAAAGCAGCCCGGCGCAGCGCGAAAGGGTCCTTGGATCCGGTCGGTTTTTCGTCAATCGCCCAAAAAGCAGTGAGCGTGTCCAATTTATCGGCCAGGGCCACGGCGACTGAAACTGGCGCTGTCGGCACGTCATCAGAAGGGCCAAGCGGCGCATAATGTTCTTCTGCTGCTGCCGCAATTGCAGCATCCTGGCCTGATGCTGCGATGTAGTACCGCCCCATCAGCCCCTGCAGTTCCGGAAACTCATAGACCATTTCCGAGCTGAGATCGGCCTTGGCTAGGCGCGCGGCCTCTTGGGCCATGTCCGGGTCTGCACCCACCACCGGCGCAAGTTCGCGGGCCAGCGCCGCGATACGGTTGATCCGGTCGGCTTGCGAACCCAGCTTGTTGTGAAAAGTCACGTTTTCGAGGGATTTCGTCCACATACTGATGTCAGACCTGGCCACGCGCAGGTCGTTTTCCCAGAAGAACTTGGCGTCAGCCAGTCGTGCGCTGAGCACTTTTTCGTTGCCTGCCAGAATTGTTGCCCCGTTGTCAGAGGTTTCGCGGTTGGCGACGGTGATAAAGCGTTCGATCTGGCCTGATTTAGGGTTGCGCACCGAAAAGAATTTTTGATGTTCTTTCATAGATGTTTGCAGCACTTCGGCGGGCAGATGCAGGAAATCGTCGCCAATCTTGCCCATCAGCACGACCGGCCATTCGACGAGGCCCGCAACCTCGGCCAGCAAGCCCGGGTCTTCTACAACGGCCAGACCGCTGGCAAAGGCGGCATTTGTCGCGTCGTTCCAGATGGATGCGGCGCGCTCTGTGGCATCCAGCACCACAAAGGCGCGCTTGAGCTTGGCGCTATAGTCATCAAAGGAACTTACGGAAAAAGCGTCCGGTGCCATGAAACGATGTCCACGCGTTGTGTCTCCGGCGACGATACCGTCCAGCTCTATGGGTACAACTTGGCTGCCTGCTTCATCCGACAGGATGCACAGGATCGAGTGCAGAGGGCGCACCCATTTCAGGCTGCCCGCGCCCCATCGCATGGACTTGGGCCATGGAAAGTTGCGTATGGTGTGGCTTAAAACTTCGGCGATGATCTCTGCTGCCGGGCGGCCCGGCTTTTCGATCAAGGCAAATAGGACGGGGCCCTTGGGCGTGTTACGTTCCTCGACCTGATCGCGGCTAAGACCTGCGCCGCGCAGAAACCCTTCGATCGCTTTTTCGGGCGCATCTGCACGGGGGCCTTTGCGTTCAGTGCGGGTGGCGGGGCTTGCCGCCAGCAGACCCTCTATCGTCAAGCACAGGCGACGTGGCGTTGTAAAAGCGGCGGCGCTGACATAGGTCAGCCCGGCCTCGACCAGCCCGTTGGCCACCAGCTTTTGCAGATCCTCGCCTGCGCGTTTTTGCATGCGCGCGGGGATTTCCTCGGAAAAAAGTTCGATCAGAAGGTCAGGCATTATTCAGTATCCCGTTTTGGGCATTCTTCGCCCACAATCGTTCCGTCATAGGCTTTTTCGCCACAATCGTTCAATTCATGCCAGACATAGCCGCGCCCGTCTTTAGTGATTGCGACAATGCGGTCCACGCCAAAGGCTATGTTTTTCTGCCCCAGAAAGGGCAGTGCAGTGCCCGCCGCCAATTCAGTAGCAATGGCACGAGCGTCAAAGCAATCAAACCAGCCCGGCGCATTGCGCGGCGTAGCCTCGGCGAGGCCGACGTAAGTTTCACTCAGCATGGCGAGGCTCAGATTGGTCGTAAAGCAAGCGCGGTAGCGGATCGGCGAACTGTCGGCGTCAATGGCTTCGAATGTGACAAAAGATATCGGTTCTGGCTTGTCCGATACAATAGACACAAGCTGCACGTCCTGTTCTGTTACAGGTTCGTAAAAACCGTAGACCTGCAAATAATAGAGCGCGATGCCTGCTACGAGCGAGCTAAGCAAGATGGCTATCACTATGATTTTACCATTCATGCTGCGGCCTCATCTGGGTGAATGGCGTCAGGGTCGGTGACGGTAACATCATGTCTATTATATTCGAAAAAGGTTGGGCGGCTGACCCGATCGTAACCATCCCAGGCCCGCACATCAGTAGAGAATACGCAGGAAACTGGGTTTCGGTCGCATTCGGCAGTTGGGTGGCGATGGAAGCGCTCACGCCGCGCCCTCCGGAACCCAACCACCGGCGCGGGTCTGCACAAAGGCATCTGCGCATTGCTTGGCGAGTGCGCGAACGCGGCCGATATAAGCCTGGCGTTCAGTCACCGAGATCACACCACGCGCGTCAAGCAGGTTAAAGATATGGCTGGCCTTAATACACTGATCATAGGCTGGGTGTGCCATGATGATGCGTTTGCCAGTCTTGGGGTCGCCATGAGCCTGGCCAAGAATGCTTTTGCACTCGTCCTCGGCCTCTTCAAAGTGGCGCAGCAGTACGTCTGTGTTGGCCACATCGAAATTCCAGCGGGCATATTCCTCTTCGGTCTGTTTAAAAATATCGCCATAGCTCAGCGGGATTGCCGTTTGCGGGTCATTGAAGGGCATGTCCATCACATGATCGACGCCAAGGACATACATTGCCAGACGCTCCAGCCCGTAGGTCAGTTCGCCCGAAACAGGGTGGCAATCGTGGCCGCCGACCTGCTGAAAATATGTGAATTGGCTGACTTCCATACCATCACACCAGACCTCCCAACCCAGCCCCCACGCGCCAAGCGTGGGGCTTTCCCAATCGTCTTCGACAAAACGGATGTCGTGTAGCTCCATGTCGACGCCGATAGCCGCAAGCGAGCCCAGATAAAGGTCTTGCAGATCAGGCGGCGATGGTTTGATGAGCACTTGGTACTGGTAATAATGCTGCAACCGGTTTGGGTTCTCACCATAGCGCCCATCTGTCGGACGACGCGAGGGCTGCACATAGGCGGCCGCCCAAGGCTGCGTGCCAAGCGAGCGCAGCGTTGTGGCGGGGTGAAATGTACCTGCTCCGACTTCCATGTCATAGGGCTGCAGGATCGCACAGCCCTTGCTGGCCCAATAGGTCTGAAGCCGCAGGATGATGTCCTGAAAGGAACGTGGCGTATCTGGACTGTTTGACATAGGTTCTTGCCTGCCTCTTGGATGCGCGCCTTACCTACGTCCCGGCCTAAGGATGGTCAATTGCGCGTCATGCTTCATTTGGCGGTATTCCCCCATTTTCAACAGCTGCTTTTCCTGATTATCTGTACCTCGAAGAACAGAAGGGTACAGGATTATGATCAAGCGGATGATGTTGGTATGGGCCTTTGTCTGGACCTTTGTGGGGCAGGCATGGGCGCAATCCGATATCGTCTGGGTCCAAATTGAGGCACAACCAAGCCTGAACATTGCCCTGCAACGGGCGCAGGATTACGCAGCTGTACTTGACGACGTAAACAGCTTTGCGATGGACAGTGGATGGTACGGAATTGCCATTGGCCCATACGAGCGCCCCGATGCCGAACAAGTGCTGCGTATCTACAGGGCCGAAAGCTTGATCCCCCGAGACAGTTTTATAACCTTTTCTTCAAGCTATGGCGCACAGGTTTGGCCATTAGGCGCGGATGTGCTCGACCGCATCGTTGTTTCAAACCTTGCGACCGCACAGAAGCCAGAGGCGCCGCAGGTGGCCCAAGTCTTGTTGCCCGCCGATGAAACTCCGAACGAAGCTGCGCGCAGTGAACGTCTGCTTGGTCGCGCCGAACGCGAGGCGTTACAGGTCGCTTTGAAATGGGCCGGAACATATCCGGGCCGCATTGACGGCGCCTTTGGTCGCGGCACTCGAAACGCGATGGCAGCATGGCAGGATCTGAAGGGCTTTGACAGGACAGGCATCCTGACGACCAGACAGCGCGATCAATTACTTGGGGATTACAACGCAGTATTGGAAGATCTGGGGCTTGCCATGATCAGCGATACATCAGCGGGGATAGAAATGGTACTGCCCTTGAATGTCGTGAGTTTCGAAAAAAATGACTATCCCTTCGCGCACTACACCAGCATCAGCGATATCCCCGCAACCGTCCTGCTGATCAGTCAAGCCGGCGATCAGGATACACTTCTCAGTCTTTATGACATCATGCAGACCCTTGACATTGTGCCACTGGATGGTCCGCGAAAACGCAAAAAAACGTCATTTACCCTCGTTGGCGAGGATGCAACGCGCATCTCTGAGACACGAGTGTCTTTGGAAGGCGGTCAGATCAAAGGTTTTACTCTGGTCTGGCCCACGGGCGATGAAGAGCGGCGCTCAAGGCTGATTGCAGAAATGGACAAAAGCTTTGCCCGTCTGTCCGGAGTTATCCCAACCGATGCAGGCACAGATGAACAGGCCGTCGATCTGATCGCCGGATTACAGGTCCGCAAGCCGCGCGTTTCTGGTTCGGGCTTTTTTGTCGACTCGCGCGGCGCGGTTCTGACCACCGCCAAAGCGGTGGACAGCTGCACCCGGATCACGCTGGATGACGACACAGAGGCCCAGCTCGCCGCGGTAGACACGGCCAAAGGCGTCGCATTGCTACGACCCAATGTGGCATTGTCACCGCAGGTCGTGGCACGGTTCAGCGATGCCCGCCCACGTCTGAATGCAGAGGTGGCGGCCTCTGGCTACAGCTTTGGCGGGGTGCTGAATGCGCCGTCGATCACATTTGGAACACTCAGCGATGTGCGCGGTCTGGCCGGCGAAAACCATATCAATCGGCTGGCACTCAATACCCTGCCCGGAGACGCTGGTGGCCCGGTTCTGGATGCGGGTGGCGGCGTGTTGGGCATGCTCTTGCCAAATGACGCAAATGGCCGAACCCTACCGCAAAGCGTGCGGTTTGCTCTGGATCGTACGGCGTTGCACGATGTTCTGGCGCAGGCGGGTTTAGCCGGCGCAATCACCGACAGTACCTTGCCCGTTGACCCCGTTGATCTGTCAATTACCGCAACCGGAATGACGGTGCTGGTCAGCTGCTGGGACTAACCAGAAAATACAGGTGTCGGATGGGATTTAGCCGTTTCTGTACAACTGCCAAAGCGTTTTGCGAAAAACTGACGTCACCTAACGCGGACTGAAATCTGAGAATTCAACGCATAAAATGATGCCAGTTGCTCTAGGTATTTCGTCAAGCGCGGTAAGTGGTAATCTTAGGTGTGACGTAGATCAATGTTGGTCCATCCGCGTCAAATGCCGAACGCACAGCCGTTTGCATCTCGGCCAGAGACTGTGGGGCGGCGCTGCGTACTCCAAAGGCTTCAGCAAGTTTGCAAAAGTCGGGGTTGTGCGCGATTACCGCATTGGGGGCAATTTGCGCCCGTACCATGCTGTCCTCGATTTCACCCAATTTTCCATTGTCCCAAAGGATGATGGGCAACGGCAGACCCAGCTCAACCGCGACGCCCAGTTCCGACATAGTATAGTGAAACCCATAGTCTCCGATGATTGCCATCGTCGGCAACCCCGGACGCGCTACAGCGCCGCCAATCGCAGCAGGCGTCGCATACCCCAAGGTACCAAAGCCCGTCGGGTGGTGCCAGTGGCCGGGGTGCTCCATGTTCCAGACCTCTTTCGCCGCATAGGCAATCTGGGTCATGTCGGAATATATCATGGTACCTTTGGGCAGTGCATCTTTGAGCGCGTCACAGACCTGCACAATACCCGGGCGTTCCGCCTCGACTTCACTGCGCCACAGAGCCCGTTTTTTTGCAATTTCTGTCGGGTTCCATTTCTCGGCGCTCTCTTTGGGCAAACATTTCAGCAGAGCCATGATCACACTGATTGCATCCCCTTGAATTTTGGCCGCTGTGTTGTGACCTTGGGCCAAAACGGTCGGGTCTATATCCACCCGCACCAAGGGGCAGTTGGCACCGAGACTGTCACGCCATAAATCACCCTGGGCCAATTCCGAGCCAAAGATCACAACAAGATCAGCCGTAGCAAAGACGTCGGCACTTGAGGGGCGCGGCAAAAAGGCCCCAAAGCTCAGCGGATCGTCTGAAGCCAAGAGCCCGCGCCCTGCATAGGTGGTAAAGGCGGCAGCCCCCGTACGGCGAACCAGATCGCGCACGTGTGTTTCAGTTGGAATATTGCGTTGTAAATCCACACATCCACCACCAAAGATGAATACAGGGCGCTGTGCCTCTTGGATCTTTTCGGCAAGATCGCGTACTGGCACGTCTCCATGCCCCAGAAAACTTTCTATTTTATTGGCCTTGGTGGCAAAGCCATGCGCCTCAGCTTGCAAAGCACCAATAGGGATCTGCAGATGTTTCGGGCGCGAGCGCGAAGTGCCAAATTCCGTCAAAGCGCGTTCAACCAGGGCATAGGCAGCCTCGGCGGTTTGCGCCTGTTCCGACCAGTCACACACGGTTTCAGCCGCAGCGCGTTGGTCTTTCATCTGGTGCAACTGTCCTTTGGTCGCTGCCACCTCATCCAGACAGGAGGAAATCACCAGCATGGGTATGCTATCCGAATAGGCCTGCCCCATAGGCGTCATGATGTTGCACAAACCTGGCCCAGTGATGACATAAGCTACCCCCGGCTTGCCTGAGGCGCGCGCATAGCCGTCGGCCATGAAGCCCGCGCCCTGTTCGTGCCGGGCCAAAACATGGGTGATCCCTGCCTCTTCGATGCCACGGTACATTTCCTGATTATGGACACCGGGAATGCCAAAAATCACATCGACACCACGGTCTTTCAACATATGCGAAATCTGTGCACCAAGGGGGCGGGCTTGGTTCATCATGTTCTCCAGAATTGAACGGTAAAGATGACATAAACGGCCATTAACTCCAGTCGCCCGATCAGCATCGCAGCAGCCAAAAGCCACTTGGCCGTGTCGTTGAGGCCTGCAAAATTTCCCGACGGGCCAATGTGGTCTCCAAAACCAGGTCCAACATTGGCGAGGGCGGTCGCCGCCCCGCTGACCGATGTTGTGAAATCCAGCCCCGTCATCGCCAATGCCACAGACAAAAGCCCCAAAGTGACGGTGAAAAACACAAAGAACGACATAACCGAATTCAAAACATCCTCACCCACAGGGCGGCCGGCGTAACGGGGGGTAAAGATCCCGTGCGGGCTTCGGGTTTTTTGCAATTGCGACCGGATGGACGCGAACAAAAGCTGATAGCGAAATATCTTGATCGAACAGGCGGTCGAGCCGGCACAACCACCGATCAGCCCAGTAAAGAACAGCACTGCAATCGCAAAACTGCCCCATTGCATGTAGTCAGCATTGGCGTAACCAGTACCCGTCATCAACGACACTGCGTTAAAGGCAGCTGCGCGCACAGCGCCCTCGTCGATTGTTTTTTGCTGCCAAAGGTTCCAGCCCGCGATCAAAAAGACAATAACCAAGGCAGTGGCTAGGAACGCGTGAATCTGGGTATCTCTCAGCATCGGTCGGGCCGTGCCCGCACTAAGCTGCACAAAGCGGACAAATGGCAGTGCCGCCAACAACATGAAAAGCGTGGCAACATATGATACCGCTGGATCAAAGGCCGCGAAAGAAGCATCGTAATTTGCAAATCCACCCGTCGCTATAGTGGTCATTGCGTGTACGATAGCGTCAAATGCCCCCATTCCTGCGCCAAGGTAACACAATGCGCAGATCAGCGTCAGCGCAACATAGATCACAGAAATACGGCTGGCGATTTCCGTAGCACGCGGCAGAATTTTTCCAAAAGTATCAAAAGATTCGGTTCGAAAGATCTGCATTCCCCCGACCCGTAGCTCGGGTAAAAATACCATGGCCACAACGATGATGCCAATTCCCCCCAACCACTGAAGGATGCCCCGCCACAACAGAAGACCCTTGGGCAAAGTATCCAGACCGGAAAAGACCGTTGAGCCAGTGGTCGTGAGCCCAGACATCGCCTCAAAGAACGCATCCACATAGCGCGCCTCGGTTGCGCCAAAATAGAAGGGCAGCGCGCCAAACAGCGGCAGCGCCAGCCAGACTACAGTGGTCAACAGGAATGTCTGTTGGATCGTCAGCCCTTGGCGGACACCATTGGAGCAACTTAAGGCCATTACACCACCTGTAAGGGTGGTAATCAGCGCGCATTCGGCAAAGACCTGCCAATGCCCAATCCCCTCGGCGAGGTCGACAAGCATCGGCAAGACCATGGCCGCACCAAGCATAGCCACCAGCAGTCCAACGACATATCCAACGGGACGTAAATCCAACATGGTTGCCAGCGTTGAAGCTCTGCGCGTGAAGTGTCAAGCGACTGGAATGGGAGTGCCCGGCGTTTCGGACAGGCCTATTGTCAGATGTGCATCAAGTCGCGAAACACATAAGAGGGAATATCTGCCCGACGCAGATTCATTGCCGCCAGTTCTACATCAGTTTTAGCATTTAATTTGGCAACGCGGTGCATTCGCTGATCCATCGCAGCAGAGCCAGAAATGGCATGTGCAAAGGTTGCGAAGAAATTGCTCAATGCTTTCAACCAACTGGAAAAGAAAAACGTTTGAACGTGAGAAGAGTAAGCCATCGGATACCTCGTATCTATAAGATTTCATCACCTCCCGATGGTGTTTAGATAGGTCGTGGCCACACCGAATACCAATGCCAATCCTGCATGGCCGGGTTGTGATCGGCGCGCAGCAGCATGGCTGGGAGCATTATGTGAATAGGTCTCCATCCAAAGCGATATAGGGAAACTTGAATGCCTAACGCCGCCTGAAATTTAATATTTCAATATCTTAGATGATACCCGATGCTTCTGGTATTTCATCAACCGCTATGGACATAAAAAAAGCGCGCCTTCGACGGGCGCGCTTTGTGTTGTTCGTTCTAGACGTTTGAAATAAAGCCTATCCGACGTGAAACATACTTGCGAACATCTTGGGGTCGATGCTGTCACTGGCAAATGTTTCGCCCTCTGTCAGCATTGAAACCGCATCATGGCTATGAAGGCTTTCTTGATGGCTCGAAATTACGCGAAAATCACCAATCCGAACATCGGCCAAGAGCTGTTGACAAAATAGCCGCGCTGCATCTTCTACAAAGATAGGGTTGGCGGCATTCAGCTCCGCAAAGGCCTGTTCGTCTTCGCGCTTCACCATCACTTGCGTTTCGGTGGGAACGGCCCGGCGGCACGCTTCGATCAGGTCTTCGAACCACAAGCAGTCTGCACCGTCCTCAAGCACAACAGAAATGCGCGCGACAGAACGTTGAGAATGTGGCGTGGCCAGCTGCCCGCGCGTTGCCCGCGCGTGTTCGCTAAGTTCGAGCGAGCAGGGACAGGTCGACGAATAGACGTAATCAAGATGTAATATTCTTTTGCGTGTACCAGCCTTTTCAACCAGTTCCAGAGCAATGTCGTAATATTGATATCCAGACAGACCAGATCGCAAGCTTTCGATCTGCACCGGAAAGCTAAAGCGCATCTGAATGCGCGCATCAAAGCTTTCCAGGTCCGTTTTATAGTCGTCAAGCGCCGCTTCAATCACACCAAAACTAAATGTTTCGCCCGCATGCTTATAAAATGAGCGCATGATCCGGGACATGTTTATGCCCTTTTTGTCTGCCTCCAAGCTTACTGTTCCAGTAACAGACGTCTCAAGCGACAAAGGATCACCCGAGCGGGTTTGTACGCGCAATGGCAACCGAAAATTTGATATTCCGACATGCTGGATCTGTTGTTTCGCGCCCCTGATCAGGCTAGATGGGCCGTTTTGCAAGTCTGGCAGGGTGTCTTTGTACGCTGGATCAACGACGAAATCCTCGGGGTAGTTTCGTTCAAAAGACGGATAACTTGCGGCATCCCTATCCGGCACGAGCCTAGCGACTGACGGGTCAAGTTCCAGAATTTCTGTTGAGCTTGCGGCTTTGGCCCAGCGCCGGAGCAAGTCCAGAGCCGCTTCGGCCTCGTCACGCTCGGGTATTGCAGTAATCTCGGGCGTATGAATGTTCATAAAGTAGCCCCCCCTTCTGTCTTAATGTGGTGAGAACACAACCGTCTCACCTGAAATGTTCGTCTATGTTAAAGCATACGTATATTCTGCCAATGCGGATGATAATTTATTTATTTTTACTTCATTTTGCGACATGCAAACAAAAAATTTAATTTCAAACGGCGTCCAAAGCCCGCAAAATATCGGCCATTAGATCCTCTGCATCTTCGATTCCTACCGACATCCGTAAAAGCCCAGACGTGATGCCAAGAGCGTCTTTTTGGTCTTGGGGCAAACGTTGGTGCGTGGTCGTTGCTGGGTGCGTCAGGATCGATTTCGCGTCGCCAAGATTGTTCGAGATCACTGGGATCGTCAGCGCATTTAGAAAACGGAACGCGGCAGGCCGCCCCCCCTTTAGGTCGAGCGCAAGAACCGTTCCCCCCTTACCGCCCATCTGTTCTTGTACTAACGCATATTGATCATGATTTGGATGACCTGGGTAAATCACGCGGTGCAAGGCGGCATGCCCTGTCAGCGCCTCGGCCAGTTTTGCAGCTGTGTCAGTCTGCGCGCGCACCCTTAGGTCCAAGGTTTCCAACCCTTTCAGCATGACCCACGCGGTAAACGGCGACATCGACCCGCCAGTGTGTTTCATGTATGGTTCGACCGTTTTCCGAATGAAATGTTCACGGCCCAAAATGACGCCGCCCAAAGCACGCCCCTGCCCGTCCACATGTTTGGTCGTCGAATAGATGACCACGTCGGCCCCCTGAGCGATCGCATTAGAAAAAACTGGCGTGGCAAAAACGTTATCGACCAGCACTGTGGCACCGACTGCATGAGCAAGGTTGGACACCGCTCGGATATCGATCACCTCAAGCGTTGGGTTTGAAAGCGACTCGAAGAACACGGCGCGCGTGCTGGGCGTGATCGCCGCAGCCCAGGCTGCAATATCTGTGCCATCAACAAAAACGATCTCAACACCAAATCGGGTCAACACCTCTTCGAGCACATAAAGACACGAACCAAAAAGAGCGCGCGACGACACGACGCGGTCGCCTGCCTTTAGAATTGACATCAACGCACCGGATACAGCCGCCATGCCCGATGCGGTGGCAAAGGCGTCTTCGGCCCCTTCCAACTGTGCGATGCGTTCCTCAAACATGCGCACGGTCGGATTCCCGTAACGGGCGTAGATGAATTCGTCCGGTCCGGCTTCAAGAAACCGCGCCTCAGCAGCTTCGGCACTGTCATAGACGAAACCTTGGGTCAAAAAGATCGCTTCGCTAACCTCGCCGTACTGACTACGGCGCGTGCCGGCATGCACAGCGCGGGTACGCGGTTTCCAGTTGTCGCTCATTTTTAACTCCAATTGGGCCTGAATAAAGACCCAGACCACGAAAAAGCCCCCGAAACGCGGTCAAGCGAAAGGGGGGCTTTCATCCTGACCTTTTAGCGGTTTTGCCCACGCTTTTGACGTGAACGTGGCCCGAAATCCGGTAACAAATCGCCACAAACCACCGGTACGCCCGGAAGGGTTGCGCGTCAACACCGAGACAGTAATGACGCCATAAATTTATCTCAGTTAAAGTACGGCACCAGCGCGTGGTGTGATTTTACTCCGGCTGGGCGTTGAGACAGTTTAAAGAGCAGCGATTTTCGCCCGAACCATTTATGTGAGGTAACCCGAGGTTCTAAAAGGCCTTGTTTTCCCTTGGTGTAATTCGAATCTCAAAGGCCCTTACTTCCCCATTGGCTTTTGTTGAACCTACCGTAACGTCAGACACTATATCCTTGACTCTGAAACTTTGGAAAGTCTGCTTTTTGCGGATTGTGTTGAAAAACTCTGAAATCTGGAAATCGAGATTTTCTGCCTGAACAGCAGAAATTGTAAAAGTTAGATTGGATAGTGGATCAGAGCGGCGGACGCAGGCTATAAGCTCCTCTGACTGATTTTGACCGAACCCCTCGCCAAAATTAGCTGATCGATCTGTATGGCAGAAAAATTCATCGATCAGGCCTGAAATTGGAGTTTCTCAACACATTCTGCGAATAGCTGTCACTCGTGCCTTTGACTGCACGGCTTCGAGCACGGTAGCAAGAAACTCCCATGCTGTCTCACCGTTTGCTTTGTACGCGAGCTGCACGACAACGAACTTTCTGGTATGAGCGCCCCGTAAAATTCAGGCACTGACGTAAGCTACGATTTGTTGTTTTCTAATTTTCTACGAGAAGGCGATCAGAATGTCGAAACGGAAGAACCACAGCCCTGAGTTCAAGGCGAAAGTTGCGCTTGAAGCGTTGAAGGGTAAGCGCACGGTGGCTAAGCTTTTGAGCCAGTTTGGGGCCCCACACCACTATGATCCATGCTTGGAAGAAAGCGCTGTTGAAAGGCGCATCGGGGATGTTTGAGCGCAGTAGCAAGAAAGTCCCTGAGATCGACGAGGAGCAGATGAAAGAGCTGCACGCCAAGATCGGGGAGCTGGCGGTGGCCAACGATTTTTGTCACGACAGCTCAAGCCTTGGGGCCTGAAGTGAGGTGTTCTATGATCGAGAAAGGGAATTCCAAGCTATCGATTGGCAAACAGTGCAAGCTGCTGTCAATCTCACGGTCGTCGTTTTATTATCAGCCGAAGGGTGAGACGGCGCTCAACCTGATGCTGATGCGCAAAATTGACGAATAGTTCTTGGAAACGCCCTTCTTCGGTGTTCACCAGATGACTTGGCATCTGCGCAACGATGGACATCTGATCAATGAAAAGAGCTATGCGGTAGTTTGGGTGATGGCGTGATTTGAAGGGCGGCGTATTGTGGCGGGTGTCAAAGCCGGCCAGAGCCTCACAAGGAGCAATACGCCATGAAGAACGATACAGGCATCCTGCCGTTTCGCCAATCAGATTCGATCACAGATCCCTTGACCGAGCTTGCGCGGGAAGGTGCACGCCGGATGTTGGCTGAAG
>JABITU010000360.1 GCA_018668195.1 Tateyamaria sp.
CGTGAATGCCAAATCAGTCTACTTGACCGCGCGCAGCCTTGTGCCGCATATGAAATCAAGGGGCACCGGTGCGATCCTTAATATCGCCTCGACTGCGGGCGTATCGCCCCGGCCCCGGCTCAACTGGTATAACGCCTCCAAGGGCTGGATGATTACCGCAACCAAAGCGATGGCGGTCGAACTTGCCCCTCAAGGCATCCGGGTCAATGCCATCAACCCAGTCGCTGGTGAGACACCCCTACTCAAAAGCTTTATGGGCGAAGACACGCCGGAAATCCGCGCCAAATTCCTGTCGACCATCCCGCTTGGCCGGTTTTCCACAGCAGAAGACATGGGCGATGCAGCCACGTTCCTGTGTTCAGACGCGGCCTCAATGATTACTGGCGTCGCCCTTGAGGTAGATGGAGGGCGATGCATATGAAACCCGCCACTCACGGTGTAAAATGCGCATCGGGCGCGCAACTGGCTTTTCGGTCGATCCCGGAAATCACCATCAAAAGAATAATTTCCAGATGATCCCAGGGCCGCAAAATGCAATCACCGATGTGCCACGTCTCAGAGTCGGACATGCACAAGACGATCACTTGAAATCCGGTGTTTCTGTGGTTGTCTCCGATGCGCCGTTCACCGCCTCGGTCGCGGTCATGGGAGGTGCCCCCGGCACACGGGAAACGGATTTGCTTGCTCCGGATAAATCTGTGGCGACAGTCGATGCGTTGGTCCTGTCGGGCGGGTCGGCCTATGGGCTTGACGCATGCTCGGGTGTGGTCTCGGGCTTGCGCGCGCAGGGTCGTGGATTTCAGGTGGCAAATGCGATCATTCCACTGGTGCCCGGTGCCATCATTTTTGATCTACTGTCAGGCGGTGATCAGAATTGGGTCGAAAACCCCTATCCCGCGCTTGGCCGTGCCGCGTTTGACGCTGCCGCACCTTCGACCCCCGTTGGAACAGTGGGCGCAGGCACAGGCGCGATGACTGCAATGATGAAGGGCGGACTGGGCACCGCGTCGCTGGTGCTTGATAGTGGCATTACAGTCGGAGCGCTGGTAGCGGCCAATCCGATGGGCAGCGTTACAACCCCCGGCGATAAACATTTCTGGGCCGCCCCGTTCGAGATTGATGGCGAATTCGGCGGGCTGGGGCCAGATCCAGCAGCAGGCCTTGGGCGCGGGCTGGAAAGCCGCAAGATGACGGCCATGGTCGAGCGCGCAAACACCACAATTGCAATCGTGGCTTGCGATGCAACGCTGAGCAAAGCGCAGTGCCAGCGCGTGGCATGGGCTGCGCATGACGGGATCGGCCGTGCCTGCCTTCCCGCTCACTGTCCGGGCGATGGCGATTTGGTCTTTGCAGCCGCGACAGGCGATATCCCTTTGCCATCAGAGCGCGATCTGGGCGTGATTGGGCATTCAGCAGCGCTCTGCCTAAGCCGGGCGATTGCACGCGGCGTTTACGCAGCAACCCCAGCCGCAAATGATCTGTTACCAACATGGAGCATGTTGAATGCCCAAGCTTGAACGCCCCGATCTGTCGTTACACTACGAGGTCACAGGCAACGGGCCACCACTTTTGCTGCTGGCCGGTTTCATGTCGGATCACGCAAGCTGGACACCACTGGTGCCGCTGCTGACCGGGCATTTTTCCTGCATCGCACCCGACAACCGCACGACCGGCCAAACCACGCCATGGGATGCGCCTGTCTCGGTCAAGCACATGGCGGATGATGCCGTGGCGCTGATGGATCATCTGGGCCATGACCGCTTTCATATAGTCGGGCATTCCATGGGCGGTATCATCGCGTTGGACATTGCGGCGCATGTGCCTGCGCGGGTTTCATCCGCATCAATCGCCGCTTCTGCTCCGGTTCGACTGGCCCGCAATACAGCACTCTTTTCCAGCCTTATCACGATACGGCGCAGCAATGCAGCGCCCAGCACATGGTTACGCGCCCTATTCCCGTGGTTGTTCAATCCTGACCTTTTTGATGATCCCACGTCCGTTGATGCAGCGGTCGCCGACAGCCTCGCCTATCCGCATGCTCAATCTGCTGACGCCATGGCCCATCAACTGACTGCACTCCGCGGCTTTGATGGCACAAACCTTGCACAACCCGAATGTCCCACGCAGACGCTGATCGGCGGGGTTGACCTGATCATTCCACCTGCGCACATTCTGCGGGTGCTCGGCCACTTACCCCATCATATCATCGACCAAGCCGGGCATTCGATCCACTGGGATGCACCGACCGAAGTCGCAGACCATATAATTGCCTTTGCAAAGCAAAACCCAATCTGAGGGACACATCATGCATGACCTTTATGGCCTGCCGATCACATGTGATAATGACACGACCCATCAGGGGATCGATGACTTTATTCATGGCTTCATCAGCTTTCAAACCAAAGCTGCCAATATATTGGCTGCAGCAACCGATGATCCAGACAACGCACTGGCCAATGCTTATGCGGCAATCCTCTACATGCTGCTCGAAGCCCCGATTGCACCAAAAAAAGCGGCGCCTTTCCTCGCCAATGCGCAACGCGCACAAGATATCACCCCACGAGAGGCTGCAGCAGTCGAGGCGGCGCACCTGTTTGTGACAGGCAAAATCCCAAAGCTAATTGAGCTTTGCGAGGCAACAGTCACAGCCCATCCACGAGACATGGTGATGCTGAAGCTCGGTCAGTATCACACGTTCAACATCGGTGATTTCCCAGCCATGCTTCGCATCGCACAAAAGGCACAGCAGGGTGCTGCCGATATTGCTTATGCTCACGGGATGCTTGCCTTTGGGTATGAAGAATGCCACCTGATGGATGAGGCAGAAACAGCTGCACGTCACGCGCTTACGTTGGATCCATCAGAGCCATGGGCGCATCACGCCCTCGCTCATATCTACCTGACACGCGGCCAGGTTTCCGAAGGTACAGCCTTCCTCGAATCAGTCGCGCATCACTGGTCGGATCTTAACAGTTTCATGCACAGCCACAATTGGTGGCACTTGGCACTGTTCTATATTTCCGCTGGGCGTACGACAGACCTCATGAACGCCTATGACACCCATGTTTGGGGCCTTGCCAAGGATTACTCGCAAGATCAGGTCGGAGCCGTTTCACTGCTGGCGCGCATTGAGTTTGCAGGAATAAGCGTAGGCAATCGATGGCATGATGTGGCGGATTTTATTGCTCGACGTGGCACTGACACCACTAACCCGTTTCTAACCCTCCAATATCTCTATGCGCTCGGTCGCACCGCAAGACCTGAGGCCGAATCCCTGCTCAATGCAATCGAGGCCCGCGCGAACGACCCAGCTCAGCATGATCACGCGACCTGGCGCGATGTTGTACTCTGGGCAGCACACGGCATTGCGGCACATAGCGCAGGCGATTACGAAGACACGATCCGATTTCTCGGCAAAGCCCTGCCACGCCTGGCAGAAGCCGGCGGCAGCCACGCTCAGCGCGACCTTTTCGATCAAATTCACCTTAATGCGCTAATCCGTGCCGGTCACATAAGTCGCGCACAGCAAGTGCTTGAAATGCGCCGTACCTACGATCCCGACGGTATTCCGCTTAATCGCATGCTTGCAGATGTCTATGAAAAATCTGGTTTGCCAGACCAAGCCCGCGCAGCCCGGTCGCGCCTTCATCTTGCCAAATAAACTCCGGGGTCTGGGGCAGAGCCCCATGAAACGCATATACCAGAATTCGATGCAACGAATCGATCGCGTTTTACGAAGCACTTGAAACATCGCGCATGAACCGACACGCAGAAAGCTTTATTTCCAAGCAGTACCAAGTCATGCAATCCTTTTTTGCATAACTGTCTAATCGTGCACACGTACAGCACTTAGATCGATGACATCTGCGCCACGGCCCAGTGCCGAGCGTACGGTTGCGACAATCCCCTGCGCATTCAATCCCGCATCAG
>JABITU010000361.1 GCA_018668195.1 Tateyamaria sp.
AGTCGCTGCCAACTATGGCTCAGGGTATGCGCTGGAGGGCATGCGGGAGCACATGGTGAAAGTCTGGGAGGAGTGATGGCGAAGTGGACAAGTGGCAGGTCTGAGCGGACACTCAACCAAAGCGCAGCGAACGGCAGAAATGAGCCCAAAGTTGCAGATGCTGCAAAGTGCATGAATGGCGGCTTTCAGGAATAGTAGCCTCGTGGAAAGCAATAACAGTGCTTACGGAGACACCCATCTGAAACTCAACGTATAGTTTGAGTGTGTACGGAAAATCGCAATTTCAGCATTTTATCAAAACGACTTCAGCTCGAATGGAACGTGAGGTTGAAAGATGGAAAAATTATGAGCATCTGCTATCTTACGCGTAGCAGACTACTCCTAATTTCAAAGTTTAAAATTCTTCAAAAGCGAGCCCTGTTACCAGCTATTATATCCTAAATACTTGCCTGACATCTCAACTTTTACGCGGTCGCCCTTGAGGTTTTCTACGCGAGTCACGGTCATGTCAAAGTCGATGGCTGACATGATGCCATCGCCGAATTTTTCCTGGATCAGTGCCTTAAGTGTTGGTCCATAAACGCCGACGATTTCATAAAACCGATAGATGCAGGGATCAGTTGGCACGGCCTGCTCCCAAATCTTGGTAGGGCTCTCGGAGAGCGCACTTTCCGCCTCTTGGGGCAGGCCCATTACCTTGACCATCAGGGCTGCCTTATCAGGGGGAAACGCGTTCATGCCCATCGCAGCAGAATGCGTCCAAACTGGTGACATGCTAATCTTATCGGCAATCTCTTCCCATGTGATGCCTGTCGTTTTCTTGGCCGATAGTATCATGGCTGTGACGTCTTCTTTGGTCATCATCTCGGTCATTGGTGGTCGTCCTTTATATTTTTGACGTGGTAAGAAAGGGAGGGTTAGAGGCCCAGTTCGCTCAGGCTGGGATGATCTTGCGGGCGTGGTCCGGGTGCGGGCCAGTGGAACAATCGGTCCGCCTGTGCGATGGGCACATCGTTGATCGAGGCATGGCGCTGCGACATGTAACCATCCACGTCAAAAGCCCAATTTTCGTTGCCATGGGCGCGGTACCATTGGCCATCCGCGTCATGGTATTCATAGCAAAACCGCACCGCGATTTGCGCATCCCCATGAGCCCAGATTTCCTTGATTAAGCGGTATTCGTTTTCACCAAACCATTTGGCCACCAGAAAAGTTTCGACCTCAGTACGGCCATTTAAGAACTCCGAGCGGTTGTGCCACATTGTATCCGGCGTATAGGCCAACGCAACCTTTGCGGGATCACGCCCATTCCATGCGTCCTCAGCCATACGTACCTTTTGTACAGCATCAGCAGTGCTGAACGGTGGCACCGGAAAGCGCGGCGGTGCCCCAATCATTTCGGGACTGCCCGCAAAAGAGGTTCTGCGTCGGCTGCGCCCTCGGTCTTGTCGATACGCACCGTTTCGGGGCGGTGTGTTTCATCTCCAACGCTCTCCCCCGCGAGCAGAACAGACCTTTCGCCAAGAAATTGCACGAGATGGTTGCGAATGGCGTAGTAGTTGGGGTGCTCGACGATTGTCGTACGGGTGCGCGGGCGCGGCAGCGTGATCTCGACGCTTTCGGCAACACGGGCATTTGGGCCATTGGTCATCAGCAAAATACGGTCAGCAAGCAAAATCGCCTCGTCAATATCATGGGTGATCATGAACACAGTTTGGTCGGTACCACTCCAGACCTTGATCAACTCGTCTTGAATGGTGCCACGCGTGAGCGCATCAAGTGCGCCAAACGGCTCGTCCAAAAGCAACAGCTTCGGCTCATTGGCGAATGCCCGCGCGATGGACACCCGTTGACGCATCCCCCCCGACAGCTGGCTGGGTTTGCGATAGATAGCGTCTCCGGTTAGGCCGACCTTTTCCAAAAACGCGATTGAATGGTCTGTCACCTGCTGCTTGGTCCACTGCGGAAACCGCGCTGCCACGCCAAATGTCACGTTCTTGAGCGTGGTGAGCCACGGCAGCAGCGAATAGTTCTGAAATACCACGCCACGATCAAGACTGGGGCCAGAGATGGCCTGACCGTCCATCTTGATCACACCACTGGTCGGATCAGAAAGACCCGCGAGGATATTCATGATCGTAGATTTACCGCAGCCTGAATGGCCAAGGATGCAAACGAACTCGCCTTTCTCGATGCCAAAGCTGGCGTTCTCAAAGACGGTGAATTCGCCCCCTTTGCCGTCTGGGTAGCGTTGTGTAAGCCGTTCAATGCTCAGGAATGAAGATGCCATGTGTCTGCCTTATTCGACGTATGCGACGCGTCGCTGGAGCAGGCCAAGCGCCGCGTCCAGCAACATGCCGACAACGCCGATCATGAGAATTGAAAAGATGACGGAGGTCAGGTCGAGGTTGTTCCACTCGTTCCATACGTAATAGCCAATACCAGTGCCCCCCACGAGCATCTCGGCGGCCACAATGACCAGCCACGCGATACCGATGGAGATGCGCATGCCCGTTACAATTGTTGGTGCTGCTGCGGGCAAGATCACGGTGAAGGCAGTTTTTAGCGGCCCCAACTCATGGGTGCGGGCCACGTTGACCCAATCTTCGCGAACGCCCGCCACACCAAAGGCTGTATTGATCAGCATTGGCCAGATCGAGCAGATGAAGATTACAAAGATCGCAGAAGCCTCAGAGTCCTGAATGACAAACAGGGCCAGTGGCATCCACGCCAGTGGCGAAATCGGGCGCAGCACCTGAATGAACGGGTTGAGCGCCTTGTGGGCAACCCGTGACATACCGATCAAAAAGCCCAAAGGAATCGCTATGAGGGCGGCCAACAGATAACCCACCAATACGCGGTAAATTGAATAGCCTATCTGGATACCAATGCCCTTGTCGTTGGGACCGGCATCATAGAAGGGGTTCGACAATTGCTCCCAAGCTTTCGCAATCACTTGACTGGGAGGCGGTACGCCTGCCTTTGGTTGACCGGTCCCTGTCAGACGCTCGTATTCAGTCAGGGCCTCGACGGTCTTTTGTGCGGGAATAGACATTTCCCACACAAACAGACCGACGAGAAGCAACAATACCGAAAGCAGTGCTGCTTTCTTGTTCTCCGACAGCGTTTCCATCAGTCGGCCTTGATCGCAAAGCTGTCGACATAGGCTTCGGGCTGCGCGGGATCAAACGACTTCCCCATGATCATGTGCGACTTGTAGTTGTCCGCAGGCGCATCATAACCAAGGTCAGTCATAACCTTGCGGGCGTCTGCAGCCAGATAGACCTGTTCGGCCACTTTTTTGTAGTCCACATCCCCCTCGATATAACCCCAACGCTTCATCTGAGTCAGGATCCACACGCCCATGGATTGCCATGGGAAGGGGTCAAAATCGATCCGGTCGGGCACGCGCTGTACCTCGCCCAATCCATCCGCATAGGTCCCCGTCAGAACCTGCTCGATCACCGTGACTGGCTGATTGAGATAGTTCGTGGGCGCAATCGCAGACGAGATTTCTTTGCGGTTGTCAGGGTTCGACGCGTATTGCGTGGCATCAATAATAGACTTGAGCAAAGCGCCGTAAGTATTCGGCAATTCGGTGGCGAAAGACAAAGGTGCCGCAAAAGCGCAACATGGATGACCCTCCCAAATTTCTTTGGTCAGGATGTGGATAAAGCCGATGCCCTCATAGACCGCACGCTGGTTGAACGGATCAGGAGACAGATAGCCGTCAAGGTTCCCGGCGCGCAGGTTGGCAACCATCTCTGGTGGGGGCACGACGCGGATCTGGATGTCGACATCAGGGTCCAGACCAAATTCGGCGACGTAATAGCGCAGCAGGAAGTTGTGCATCGAATATTCGAACGGCACCCCAAAGGTGAAGCCTTTCCACTGCTTCGGATCACGCTTGTCAAGGTGTTCGTTGGCCAAAACAATCGCCTGACCGTTGATGTTTTCAACGGCTGGCATGATATAGGGCTCTGCAATGGATCCCGCCCCCAAGGTCATTGCCAATGGCATCGGCGTCAGCATGTGGGAGGCGTCGTATTCACCCGACAGCGATTTATCACGGGCCACGGCCCATCCAGCGGTTTTGATCACCTTAGCATTCAGACCGTAGCGGGAATAAAAGCCCAGCGGTTCTGCCATGATGATGGGTGTGGCGCAGGTGATCGGCACAAAGCCGATGTTCAGGTCAGTCTTTTCGGGCGTGCCGAGATTGTCGAGGATTGCAGCCTTGGCCGCGTCCAGTGGAAAGACAGAAGCCAGGGCGGCAGCAGCTGTTGTGCCACCAACCATCCCCATGAAGGACCGCCTACCAATGTCGCTGTGGCCAAAGACCGAGCGCACAATCGCGCTTTCAACAGCCTGCTCCAGCATGTCGTCACTGGACATATGCGCTGTTTGCGGCGTGGCGGTGGCTTGACACGTATCACACGAACAGCTTTGCCCGTGCCGCAGATCGGTGTCTTTCGAAAATGGATTTCCTAAGCTTTTCACTGTCATAACTATCCCCATGAACTGATTTGGAATTATGTTGCCATGGATTGTGCAGGTGCAGAAAGTGGGTTTGCGAGGTGATTGAAAAACGCAATTCATTGAAATAAATGATTAAATATTTGGCAGATGATACGAATTTTCGTGAATTACGATAGATCGTAATTGCTACGACAGTCCTTCCTCTGACCACAGTGTGAAGATGAAGGACGATTCTCATTCACCGGTTGCGACTTCGCATAATCCGCTGCCCGCTATTATCGTGGGGACCCGAACTGGCGCGATTATGTCATGCAATCAAGATGCGGTGACCCTGTTCAAAACCGATCTTATCGGCATAGAGGTCGGCAGGTTTCTCACCTCGCCCTCGGGTTCAATAGCTGTGTTTCTGGAAGCGGTGATGCACTTTGGGCGCTACATCGACACAGCATTAGAATTTGCGTGCTCTGATGGTATGCCGCTTCGGGTGCACATCTACGGGACCCATGTAGGGACGTCAGATGTGATGCTCAGCTTTCTGGACCTGAACGCACAAAATAGACGTGAATATCTGGCCGAACAAGACGCCCACCAGCGCGCAGGACTGATGCAATGGCAAAACATCTACGGATTTTTTCGCGAGGTTGAGGCGCAAAACCAGCTGATCCTTGAGGCCGCAGGCGAAGGCATCTACGGGATCAATGCAGAGGGCAAAGCCACCTTCGTCAACCGCGCCGCCCAAGAGATGCTGGGCTGGAACGCCGAAGATCTGATTGGGCGCGAGTTGCATTCCATCATCCACCATCACCATCTGGACGGCGGCCAGTTCCCTGCTCATGAGTGCCCAATCTACGATTCATTCCGGCGCGACAAAACCGTGCGCGTGGAAGATGACGCCTTTTGGCGCAAAGACGGCAAGCCCATTTTGGTTGAATATGTCTCTACACCAATCTATGATCACGGCGTCTTGGCGGGGGCGGTTGTTATCTTTCGCGATGTGACCGAGCGCAAAGAAAACGAAAAAAAGCTGCGCCATGCCTTGGCAGAGGTCGAAACCCTGCAGGTTCAACTGGAACAGGAAAACGACTACCTGTTGACCGAGATCCGAAACGTCCAATCCCATGCTGGTATCATCGGGCAATCTGCTGCTGTGCGGAACCTGAACATACAGATTGATCTGGTGGCCGATACCAAAACGAATGTCTTGATCACAGGGGCCGCGGGCACTGGAAAAAGCCTTGCGGTGAGCGCAATCCACGAAGCCAGCAGCGGGCGCAAACGGCCCTTGGTGCAAGTCAATTGTTCCGACACCACCAGCCAAGCGCTTGAGGCCGAGATATTTGGCTATCGGCGCGGCGCATTTCGCGGCGCTGTGCGCGATACCGTCGGCAAATTGGCATTGGCAAACAATGGCACCTTGTGTCTGGACGACGTGTCAGAGCTGCCCAAAGCCTTTCAGGCGAAACTGATCGCAGTCATCAAAGAGGGCCATTTCAAACGATTGGGGGATGACATTCATACCCGTGTTGACCTGAGGATCATCTCGACCACCACCCGCAACCTTGCGGCTGAGGTGCAGGCAGGGCGTTTCCGCCAGGATTTATTCTTCGAGTTGAACGTTTTTGCCATCAATTGTGATGGCCTCAAAGACCGGCCTGACGACATTCCCCTTTTGGCCAAACACTTTCTGGATCGCGCTTCGCGCAGGTTGCGCCTTCCACCAGCACGTCTTTCAAAGGCCAATATTGAAGCGCTCTCGCAGTATGACTGGCCGGGGAATGTGCGCGAATTGGAGAACGTGATTGAGCGTGCCGCGATTCTAGCACAGGGTCGTAAGCTGCAGTTTGAGTTCCAATCAGGCCCTGCACAATCAGTCGATCTGGAAGCTCAAATTCTTTCCACGTCTGATCTAAAGCGCTTAGAACGTGAGAACCTGATCCGGTGTTTGATACGGTCCCACGGGCGCGTCTCTGGTCCATCCGGTGCAGCACGCCTTTTGGAGCTGGCTCCCACCACTGTTTATTCCAAGATTACGGCCTTGGCCGTTACTGAGGCTGATTGGAAGCTGGAAGGTGCTAAGGCCGATCAGTAGAGTAAATGTCTGATATACAGGTTTGCATTTGTTGGAGGAGGAAAAGCGGCCGTTAAAGCAGATGCCGCGTAGGGCGACTTTGTCCGCAGAGTAGACATCTGGACAGAGTGTAGCAAAGGGCTGCTTCCCACCGTTTCCACCTCGGGCGGAGTGGCAGCTAGGTTCAGGACTCATAACCAGAATATGACG
>JABITU010000040.1 GCA_018668195.1 Tateyamaria sp.
GCCCAACGACACCAAGCGTGTACTGGTCATCGGTCAGGTCCAAGACGATGCGTCGATCAGGCTGGGGGCTGGATCTGTCGCAACAAATCTGGAGTTATTGCAGGCCGCAAGACGCGCAAATCCAGATGCGACGCTTATTTACAAACCACACCCAGACGTCGAAGCGGGGCTTCGGGGCGGGGACATAGATGCACAAAAATTGGCAGATTTTGTTGCGCGTAATGCGGATATTACCCGGCTCTTGGAGACGTCAGATACGCTTTGGACCATGACTTCGCTGGCAGGGTTCGAAGCTATGCTGCGCGGAGTTACAGTCGTCACAACCGGCGCACCCTTTTATGCCGGTTGGGGGCTGACCACCGATCTAGGCAAGGTGCCGCCCCGACGACAAGTGGACGTTGGTCTTTTGGGTTTGGTGCACGCCACGTTGATTGATTATCCCCGCTATTTCGATCCAGTCAGCGGCCTACCCTGCCCTGTGGAAGTCATCGTTGAACGCCTGACCAACGGGCCAATTCCCCGCCCCGGCGTAGCAAATCGCCTGCTGTCCAAAGTCCAGGGTCTGTTTGCCAGTCAAGCGCATCTGTGGCGATGACTATAGCGTTTAGCGAAATACGTAATACGTAATACATTTCACATCACCTAACCCGATCCCATTCATGACATATATCACCGCCCACGGGCCGCGCCGAGATGAGTTCAAATCGCGCAGCCTCGGACAATTTTCCCAAACCAAGCGCGCCGACATTGGGCAATCCTTCGGCGCCAATGGCCAAACCGGCAGTGAACCCCACCAAACGATCAACAAGATCTGCTTCGATCAGAGAAGCAGCAAGGGCGCTGCCGCCTTCGCAAAACACACGCGTGTTCCCACGCTTTGAAATTTGTTGCATGACATCGCGTGGATCAAGCTGGCTGCCGTTGGTCGCGCAAGGCAACAGCTCAGCCCCTAGATCTCGCCATGCGCCTTGAAGGATAGGATCTGCATCCCGCCCATGGCAAATCACCACCGGCACTTCGTTGGCCGAGTTCGCAAGCGCGCCCTTCAATGGCACATCAAGCCGCCTTGATACCACCACGCGGGTCGGCTGGGGCATGTCACCCAAGCCACGAGCTGTCAGCGACGGGTCATCGTGACGCGCTGTCCCGCCACCCACCATCACCGCATCATGGCGCGCGCGCATTGCATGCACTACACGGCGAGCTGCGGCGCCAGTTATCCATTGGCTTTCGCCAGTGCCGGTGGCGATGCGCCCATCAAAGCTGTTCGCCAGTTTCAGCGTCAAAAATGGGCGGGCCTGCTCGATCCTCAGGAAAAACCCCGCATGATCGCGCTTTGCCGCGTCACCGCACAGGCCTGTTTCTACTGTGATGCCAGCGTTTCGCAAAATGCGCAAACCAGCACCGTTCACCCGCTCATCGGTGTCCACCGCAGCGACCACCACGCGCTTTACTCCCGCCTGCACCAGCGCCTCGGCACAAGGCGGCGTCTTGCCGTGATGGGCGCACGGCTCAAGCGTGACATAGACATCCGCCCCACGCGCCTGGCCGCCGGCCTGCGCAAGGGCGACGGGTTCGGCATGTGGTCGACCGCCCGGTTGCGTCCATCCGCGCCCAATGATGCGCCCAGATTTTACAATCACACAGCCCACAGCGGGATTGGGCGCCGTATTGCCCATCCCGCGCCGACCAAGGGCCAGCGCAAGTCGCATATAGCGCGTGTCGCCTTCAGCGTTCACTCTTCGCTGGGCGCGTCTGGCCGCAGTTCGGCAACAAACTTATCAAAATCATCCGCCGCCTGAAAATTCTTGTAAACGCTGGCAAAGCGCACATAGGCGACAGTATCGATCCGGTTAAGCGCTTCCATGACGATCTCGCCAATCTGTTTCGATTGGATATCTGTCTCACCCATGGATTCCAAACGCCGAACAAGACCAGAAATCATCTGGTCGATACGCTCTGGATCAATAGGTCGTTTTTGCATCGAAATTCGAATAGAGCGTTCTAGTTTGTCGCGGTCAAAATCTTCGCGTTTACCGTTTGACTTTATCACAACAAGGTCGCGCAACTGCACGCGCTCATAGGTTGTAAAACGGCCGCCACATGCGGGACAAAACCGCCGCCTGCGGATCGAAACATGATCCTCTGCCGGGCGGCTGTCCTTTACCTGAGTGTCAATATTTCCGCAAAACGGACAGCGCATCGCCCACCCCCTTTTCGTTCGACCTGCTTGTAGTAGGGTTTGAGCCCTGTTCCACGAAACTATACGAGGTTGACTAGGTTTTGGGTAGGGGGGAAATGATACCGCTAGATAAGCGGTGTTACGGCCTGTGACCATTGTGCCGAAAAGATTTAATTTCGGATCAAAGTTTTTTCCAAAGTTCAGATCCGAACAGCCAAATTTTGACCTCCACCGCGCAATGAAATTGCATGCCAGACTGGCATTGTTTCACAAATGGCATGAGGAATTCACAGTTTGGCTTCAGTAAGGTGGCAACTGGGCATGAGCAGTTGGTCCACCACGAAGTACAAGAGTAGGAACTGGCCTGCGTACAACACGGCGCTGAAGCAGCGCGGTGCGGTATCGACCGGGTGTTATTCTGAGATGCCTTGGCAAGCGCGTCCGACGGGCAAGCGCGGGCGTCAGCCTGAGTTTAGCGATGCTACAATTCAGGTTTGTTTGACGCTGAAGGTGCTGTTCGGCATGCCACTTCGCAGACTATCGGTTTCGTGGAAAGCCTGCTGCGTCTGGCAGGGTTCGACTGGAAAGTGCCGGACTTCAGTACCCTTTGCCGTCGCCAAAAGACGTTCAAAGTCTCCTTCCCATACCGTAGTGGAGCTGGCCCGTTGCATCTGCTGATTGACACAAATGGGATCAGAGCTGCGGGTGAAGGAGAGTGGAACGCGCAGATGCCATAATGTAATTGCCAATCGGGGTGCCGCAGCCATCATCCCGCCGCGTAAAAATGCTCAGCTTTGGAAGCCAACCACGGCGGGGGCTATTGCGCGAAACAAAGCCGTGAGCGCCTGCAAATATCTTGGGCGAGCTTTGTGGAAAAAGTTGAGCGGAAATCACCGCCAAAGCCGTGCAGCGACAAAAATGAACTGCTCAAACTCCTTGGCCATGGCGTCATGGCCCGAGACTTCAACCGACACGTTGCTGAGCTCTAAGCCCGGATCGCGGCGCTCAATCGCTACACAGTTCTTGGCATACCCGTCACCGCGCCCGTAGGATAAGTCCGCCCGGGGAAAGGGGAAGTCTACCCTTCAACCAATTTGTGCAACAAGGCCGATTACGGACGCCCTGGAACTGCCCAAGCGCCGCCCACCTAAGACACCGTAGACCTAAGGCCATCAATGTACTAATTAACTAACCAAACCACCTTACGAGGCCGTGCAGACCTGCAACACAGCGCTGTTTTTCAGATTAAATCAATCTTGATCCGATAATTACTCGAAACAACGCGTTTGACGAAAACGTTTACTGCATGAATGGAAGGGAAATAAATGACGCGCACAACACCCCTTTGGCAATTGAGCGCCACTGAGACTGCAAATGCCATTCGAGAAGGAACGATAACAGCGATCGATGCAACTGAAGCTGCGATTGCGCGAATGGAAGCGGTCAATCCAGACCTGAATGCAGTTGTTGAAAGCCTCGCCGACTCGGCGCGGGATGAGGCCAAAGCACTTGATGTGCGTGACGGCCCCAAAGGACCCTTGCATGGCGTACCCGTCACTATCAAGATTAACGTAGACCAAAAAGGATATGCCACATCCAACGGTGTGTCAGCTTTCAAAGATATCATCGCAACCAGCGATGCCCCTGTCGTGCGCAACCTCAAGGCAGCAGGTGCTGTTGTGATCGGGCGGACCAACACACCAGAATTTTCGTTTCGTGCAGACACTGACAACCCGCTATACGGACGAACCCATAACCCTTGGGGTCGTCATATTTCTCCCGGAGGATCCTCTGGCGGCGCAGGATCGGCCGTAATGGCGGGGATTGGCGCACTGGCCCATGGGAATGACATTGGCGGATCATTACGGTTTCCAGCGTCGGCCAATGGCGCTGTAACACTGAAGTCCGGTTTGGGCCGTGTGTCGGCGTTTAATCCGAGCCAAAAAGCTGAGCGTGGTTTGTTGGCCCAATCCATGTCGGTTCAAGGATTGATCGTGCGTACCGCAGCGGATCTGCAACTTTCCATGCCAGCATTAATTGCAGCTGATCCTCGAGATCCGTTCCACGTGCCACTGCCTTGGCAGGGTGCACCGCTTAAGTCACCCATTCGCGTTGCTGTTGCACGCGATGATTTTGGCTTTGGGATGCACCCAGATGTGGCGACGGCGATCGACAAGGCGGCATCCGCCTTATCGGACGCTGGATATGCCTTAGAGGTTGTGGAACCTCCGCTTGCACGTGAAACAGGCGAGGTCGGGTACCGCGTTCTTATGGGTGAAGTCAAAGCACTGCTTTACCCTGACATCAGAACCTATGGCTCGTCCGAACTGAACCGTATTTTTGATGAATATTTTCTCGCTTTCCCACCCTACGAGGGGGCTGAGCTGCTCACCATGATGGCGCAGCGCACGCACTATGCGCGCGCTTGGTCGCTCTTTTTTGAAGAATATCCTCTGGTTCTGACACCATTCATGCTCAAACCGTTCTTTTCCCCCGGTCGTGATGCAGAAGGGCCAGAAGGCGTGAGTGACGCCTTAGTGGGCGCGCATTGGTCTTTTATCATGAATTTCTTAGGGTTGCCTGCTGGAAACTTGCCCACGCATATTGCCAATTTACCCAATGGACCAATACCCATAGGGGTCCAAATCGCGGGGCGCAGATGGCGCGAAGACCTAGTTGTTGAAGCTATGCAAGCGATTGAGACAGTCATCCCACCCACGTGTGAAACACTTTGGAGCCGCCATACATAACCGAGTTTGCACAGATCGTTATGCACCTGCTGGATCGGATTGAAGAAGAATTGATGTCCTGATTTTGTGGATGTATTCGTACGACGTGAGGGCCTGCGGCGGTTTCAATGGTCGTTCTACATTGTAGGCGGCGAAAAAGTTTTAAAATTGATCGCGGCTGTCATGCTGATACCTTTTCGCCGTTGCGTGCTTGATAGCGCGGTCCATGCGTTTGAATTGCCCATTAGTTTCGGGATCTTTTGGCATGCTCAATCGATGTTCAATCCCGTTAGCCTTGCAGGTCAGTTCGAAACGCATCTTTTGGAACGTCACGATATTTTGGCTTTGCCGCTGCGATGCAAGATGGATGCCTTTTGCGCCAAAGCCTAAAAGAGGTATTTAGGCAACTCTCAGGACGTCTTGGAGTTGGTTTCCTCTGCCTGTTCGGATCTTCTGTTTATGAGTAATTTGGCCCATGCTTCACTAACAAACGAGCATGTCCTTCGGTTCCAACAAAAGGATCACACCATCAAGCCGTAGGATAAAATACCTAGTTGAATTCAATCTGGATTTTAAGCGCTTTCGTGCGATCAGACGCCAGCTCGAACGCTTTCACCGTGTCCGCCAATGGCAAGGTATGTGTGATCAAGGGCATTACGTCCAAACGGTCGCTGCGCATCAATTCGACCGCGCTGAAGAATTCAGCGTGAAAGCGGAACGATCCCTTAAAGGTCAGCTCTTTGGCGGTCATCGCTTGAATGGGCAGGGTCATGTCTCCGCCTAGGCCCAGTTGCACCATCGTGCCACCCGGGCGGATGCAAGGGACCGTAGAGACAACAACAGGCCCGACGCCAGAGCATTCAAACAGAACATCGAAATGCCCCTTTTGCGCGCCGTAGACCTCAAGCGCATTGGGTTGATCAGCGACATTGTGCGTAATATCGGCACCCAGCTCGCGTGCCTTGTTGAGTGTAAAATCAGTGATATCGGTCGCCACAATCTGTGCTGCACCTGCCGCACGTGCGACTAAAACAGCGAGCAGCCCAATGGGCCCGCAGCCTGTCACGAGCACCTTTTTGCCCAACAGATCACCAGCCTGCTTTGCAGCATGCAAAACCACGGACAACGGCTCTGCCATTGCGGCTTCGGCTGAAGTCAGCCCATCCGCCACAGCACATTGCGCCACATTCGCCACCAGCCATTCCTGAAAGGCACCCTGAATATGCGGAAAAGGCATAGCCGACCCATAAAACCGCATGTTGAGGCAGTGATTGGGGCGCCCTTCGCGACAGTATTCACAAGTGCCGCAGGGGCGCGAAGGCGATACAGCAACTAATTGGCCTATTGTCAGCGTATCCACGCCTTCACCCAGCGTTTCGATGACACCCGCCACTTCGTGGCCCAGCACCATTGGCTGTTTCAGCGTGATGGGGCCAAAGCCGCCATGGTTAAAGTAATGCAGGTCAGACCCGCAAATGCCACCGGTCTTCATTCGGATCAAAACCTGTCCCGGGCCGGGTTCCGGGCGTGGGTGAACCTCAATACGCAGGTCTTTGGCGGCGTGGGCGACAATAGCTTTCATGATCTGTCCTTAGGTAACGGGGGTCAGCAAGGGTTGGCCTGCAAAATGCGCTGTAAGATTATCGCGCAACAGTTTGCCCATGGCTTGTCGTGTTTCAATGGTTCCAGACGCGTGATGCGGTTGAAGCAAGACATTGTCGAGCTTTAGAAACCGCGGATCAAGGGCCGGTTCGCCCGCAAACACATCAAGCGCGGCGGAACCGATTGTCCCCGACGATAGCGCAGCGATCAGTGCTTCTTCGTCAATGTTGGCCGCGCGCGAGATGTTGATGACCATGCCGTCCGCGCCAAGCGCATTCAAAACGTCCACACCAACAATGTGGCGCGTAGCATCAGAGGCGGCCACAGTCACAAACAGAAAGTCAGAATGCTCTGCCAAAGCAACCGCATCGGACAGGAATGTCCAGTCCGGTGCGTAGTCTTTTGGTGCGACATCACTATATGCGATATCCATGCCGAAGCCTGCCAAACGCTTGCCGATTTCAAATCCAATTCGTCCCAGCCCCAGAATACCCGCCTTGCGGCGAAATACACGCCTCTGAAGGGGATAGAGACCTTTTGCAGCCCACGATCCATCGCGGACCCACGTTTCAGCGCCGACCATAGCGCGTGACTGACAAAGCATCATCGCGACCCCAAGGTCGGCCACGTCTTCGGTTAAGACGTCAGGCGTGTTGGTTATGGCAATCCCCTGCTCTTTGCAGGCAGCCAGATCTACGGCATCATAGCCAACGCCGTAGACGGCGATCATTTCAAGCTTTGGGCAAGCGGCAATCATAGCCCGATCTGCACCTAATTCACCGCGCGTGACAATGGCGCGGACATCGCTTCCGACATTCTCAAGAAAAGCGGCAGCGTCTTTTGCTTCGAACAGCCGATGCATGTCAAACGCCGCATCCAAGGGTTCCTGATCCCAATCAGGGTATGGACCAATCTGTAGAATGATGGGTTTTGACATTGTGGCAATCCTGTCTTGACATTTTTTGATATCGGTAACATGTTATCGGTAACAAAAATGATGGTGTCAAGATTTCTTGCCCGAAAATCAAAAAGAGGAGCCTCTATGTCTGACTTATTCTCGCTCGCTGGTAAAACCGCACTGATCACAGGATCATCGCAAGGCATTGGTTTTGCTCTGGCCAAAGGCTTGATTGACGCAGGCGCCCGTGTTGTTCTGAATGGCCGCAACGCAGACAAGTTAGCCAAAGCAGCAGCAGAACTGGGAAAAGGGGTAGACACGCTTGCCTTTGATGCCACTGACCATATGGCTGTTCGGAAAGCCGTAGACGATTTCGAAGCAGCCCGCGGTTCAATTGACATTTTGGTTAATAATGCAGGCATGCAGCATCGCACCGAGCTTGAGAATTTTCCAGCCGAGGCTTTTGAGCAGCTTCTTCAAACCAATGTGGCAAGCGTTTTTCATGTTGGCCAAGCCGTCGCCCGACATATGATCGGGCGACGTGCTGGCAAAATTATCAATATTGCGAGCGTCCAAACCGCGCTAGCGCGGCCCGGCATTGCGCCCTACACCGCAACCAAAGGCGCCGTCGGAAACCTGACCAAAGGCATGGCAACCGACTGGGCGCAGCATGGATTGCAGTGCAACGCCATCGCACCGGGATATTTTGATACGCCTTTGAACGCGGCATTGGTGGCGGACAAGGATTTTTCAGCTTGGCTAGAAAAACGCACACCAGCTGGGCGGTGGGGCAACGTCGATGAATTGGTTGGTGCCTGTGTCTTTCTATCCTCCGCTGCATCCAGCTTTGTGAATGGCCACACGTTGTATGTCGATGGTGGTATCACGGCGTCGCTTTGATGCGATGCTATGTGTTAATGGGCGTATCAGGCTGCGGAAAATCTTCGGTCGGTTTGGCGCTGTCCGTCACGTGTGGCATGACATTCATTGATGGTGATGATTTGCATCCGCAGGCCAACATCAAAAAAATGTCTTGTGGCAAACCGTTAAACGACAAAGATCGGTCGCCTTGGTTATCTGATGTCGGGCGCACCCTGGCCAAAGGGTCCCGGCCTATTGTCATTGGCTGCTCTGCACTGAAGAAAAATTATCGCGACATCATCAGGTCTAAGGTGCAGGAACCTGTGCATTTCCTGCATCTTGATGCGCCCCAAGATGTCTTGGTGCGTCGCATTGACGGTCGCGTTGATCACTTTATGCCCACCGCATTATTGGACAGTCAGTTTGGAATCCTCGAGCGCTTGGAAGGCGATGAATGGGGCTGTCAGATTGATATTACTCAAGCCTACCCAAACGTGATTACGCAAGCCGAGACCTATGTAAAGGAAACGATGATATGAGCGAACGCATAGCGTTGATTGGTGCGGGCGTTATGGGCGGTGCGATTGGCACGCGCCTGTTGGAGACGGGTAATACGTTGAAGGTTTTTGATCTGGACACGGACAAGATGGCCGAATTGGTCGCCAAAGGCGCAAAGGCGGCAGATTCCGCAGCGCACGCCAGTCAGAATGTTGATTTCGTCATCACCAGTCTCAACGCATCGCGCATCGTCGGGCTGGCCGCTTTTGGTAAGGATGGCATCGTCGAAGGGGCCGCCAAGGGCACTGTGATAATCGACATGTCGTCGATTGAGCCGGACGCAACACAGAAATTCGCACGGATGGCTGCGGAAAAAGGGTTGGCTTGGGTCGACAGCCCACTTTCAGGCGGTGTTCCCAAGGCCCTCACTGGAGAGTTGACTTTGATGGCAGGTGGCGACGCAGCAGATGTCGCGCGGGCGCACATGGTGCTTAAACATGTGGCAGCCAACTACACCCACATGGGACCTGCTGGCGCAGGGCAGACAACCAAGCTGATCAATCAGGTACTGTGCGGTTTGGGGTTTCTCGCAGTCGCCGAAGCCACACAGCTGGCCCTTGATGCCGGGGTGGATGCGGCCAAAATACCCAAAGCGCTCAAAGGCGGGCGCGCAGATTCAGCGCTGCTGCAAGAGTATATGCCGCGCTTCGTGCAAAAAGATTACCGCCGTACAGGCCGGATCGACAATATGGTCAAAGATCTGAACGCAGTGAACGACCTCGCGCGCAGAACTGGTACGTCGATGCCATTGTCAGCGCTCTGCGCAGAAATCCACAGGATGCTGACTTCGGCAGGGCTTGGCGGAGAAGACCAAGCCGCGGTCATGGAATATTTCAAAGGTGCAAAAGAGGAGTTTGGAAAATGATCACGAGGTTTGCTTTGTTTGAGGGTACCGTTGCCAAAGATCAGATTTTGGCGTTTCGCACAGCGGTAAAGGAACGCCTTGTTCCGTTGTGGACGCAGTTCCCCGGCAACACGGATGTACGTGTGATGTTCAGCGATGACCGCGATGATGGTGCACCTGAATTCCCGTTGATCCTTGCGATCACTTACCCGGATAAGGATATTATGAACGCCGCCTTGGAAACCCCAGTGCGGCATCAATCGAAAGAGGTCACTGGGCAGGTCGTGGAAGAGTTCTTTGACGGGCGTATTCACCATCATGTGACGCAATTGAATGACTATAAGGCATGATCTGACATGACTGGCAGGGTTACGATGCGTGACGTAGCGCGGGCGGTTGAAAAATCGCCCATGACCGTCAGCCGCGCCCTGCGTGGTGACGCAAGTGTAAGTACTAAGACCCGTGCGCTTGTAAAAAAACATGCCGATGAAATGGGGTATGTTTACGACAGCACAGCTCATATTTTTCGCACCCAAAAAAGTGGATTTGTGGCTGTCACGGTGCCTTCAATTAACAATGCAAACTTTGCCGAAACTTTCCGCGGTTTGTCGGATGGGTTAGAGGGCACAGGAATGCAACTGCTGTTGGGCAGTACCAATTACAGTGTTGAAAAAGAACTAGAGATCGTGCGGCAACTGTTGGCTCGCAACCCCGAAGCGATTGTCCTGACCGGTGGAAACCACTTGCCCGAAACCCGCGTGCTTTTGGAAAAAGCACAAATCCCAGTGGTAGAGATTTGGGATCTGGCCCCAGATCCTTTGGGCCATATTGTTGGCTTCTCGAACGCAGGCGCTATGTCAGTGATCGTGGACGAATTGCACAAAAATGGGCGGCGAAGGCTTGCTTTTATTGGTGCATCCGCGGGCAGTGATATGCGTGGGGCTGCGCGGCGCGACGGTGTGCTTGCAACAGCGCGAGATCTTGGTTTACCCGAGGTGTTTTTGATTGATGCGGGCTTTGCGCCGGTTTCCATGCGTCACGGAGCGTTGGCTTTAGCAAAACTTGGGCAAGCTATCACGAAATTTGATGCGCTGGTGTGTGTCTCTGATCCTGTGGCCTTTGGAGTGCTGAACGAATGCAGGCGAATGGGGATTAACGTTCCACAAGATATAGCAGTCACTGGTTTTGGAAATTTTGATGTGGCGACGGTCTCAAGCCCTCGGATAACGACGGTAAATGTGCATGCCAATCAAATCGGGAAAAAGGTTGCGGGCGTCCTGCGGGATATCTTTGACGGCCGTACTGACGCACAATGGATTGATGTAGGTTCTACACTTGTGCGCGGTGAAACAGTTTAACTGTTCGGCTGATATGCGCGGTCACGTGGATACGATTAGAACGCGCGGTGACGGGTTGGAAGATGAAATGTAATGACCTGCCCCCAAGGCTTCGTCATTCATAACGAGAAGTTACGCCTTACCCCATTCTTCAGAGCAATGCACAAAGTATCTTGTCAGAATACATCGGTCCGTTTCACTCCGACCGTTCATTTGCTTTGCCGCAATACATGCGATCAAAAAGCTGGAATCAAATCGCGATAGGCGCAAATTTACCGGACTTGAATGGTGTTTGGGTAAGTAAGCTAGCATGTAAGTCCTTTATCGATGAAAATGGCACAC
>JABITU010000041.1 GCA_018668195.1 Tateyamaria sp.
ACAGGGGCGTTGAACACTTCGGCCAGCGCCATTGCCTTGTCACCCGTTCCGGTGTTTTTAATCCCACCGCCTGCAATAATGACCGGACGCGCCGCCCCTGCCAGCAGTTGTGCTGCCTGCGCGATTGCCGCTTCTGGTGCTGCCGTCGCGCCAACCGGGCGGTAGTTTTGCGGACGCTGCATCGGTTCATAGTCAGCTTGACCCGACAATACATCGCGCGGCAAGTTCAACTGGACCGGACCTTTGCGCGGCGCATGGGCGACGCGAAAGGCCTCACGGACCATTTCGGGAACTCTGTCCGCACTTGTGGCGGTCCATGTCTTTTTGGTGATCGGCGTGAACAGCGCCTGCTGATCCACTTCCTGAAAAGCGTCGCGGTACACATGCCCCGTCGCCAGCGCCCCCGCGATTGAAACGATGGGGGTGTAGGCGGCTTTCGCTTGTGCCAATCCTGTCACCAGATTGGTTGTGCCGGGGCCATTTTGTCCGGCCAGTACAACACCTGCATTACCCGACGCACGGGCATAGCCATCGGCCATATGTGTGCCGGTGCGTTCATCATGAACACCGATCAACTTGATTTCTTTGGCGTCATAAAGCGCATCAAACATCTCCATTGTAGCGGACCCAATCAGGCCAAACACGAATTCGGTCCTTTCCACCTTAAGCGCTTCGACTGCGGCCTGACCGCCTGTGAGTTTTGTCATGTTCTATCCTTTGATATTTAGCCAACAGTGCGACCCAAAAAATCCGCTATCGGGGTGGAAAATGTGTCAGGGTCTTCTATCAACCCAAGGTGTTGAAGCGACGCAACGATATGCACTTCTGCCCCATTGATTTCGGCGGCAATCGCCCGTGTCATAGCTGGTGTTGACCCGCTATCGTTCTCACAGGTCATCACCAGCGTGGGAAGATTGATCGGCAGATCTGGCTGGATCAGTTCAACCACCCCATGCGCTAGCACAAGGCGATGGGCCGCATAGTTTTCAGGGTCATTGGCCAGCACAATATCGCGGATTTGGGCTACTTTATCTGGGTGATCGCTGCGATAGCCTGAAGTGAACCAGCGGGCCAATGTCACGTCGAGATTTGCCGCCGGGCCACCAGCGTCAGTATCATGGGCGCGTTCTTCGATCAGCTTTTGCTGCTCTGCACCGCGCTCGTGTGGAGAATTTAAGATGGCCAAAGCCGACACTCGCTCCGGATGATCTATTGCCATGCGACGGTTAATCATCCCACCCAACGAAAAACCAACCAGCGCCGCTTGCGCGATGGCCAATTCATCCATCAATGCGATCAACTGCTCTGACAGAACCGTCAGGCTCGGCGAGCGATTAGGCAGCCGCGTTTGCCCATGCCCGCACAGATCATAACTCAGCACACGGAACCGGCGCGCCAGCACCGGGGCGATTTGTCTGAATGTGCTGTCGCAGGTCAGCCCAAGCCCATGGATCAGCGCCACGACCGGCGTGCCCTCTGGTCCGCTGAGCGTATAGGATGTTCCCGCTGCGCTGACAGGCATCACACGCCCGCCGGGTTATCAACGTCACGGCCCATTTCCCGCAGATCTTCATAGCGATCGCCAATGCGGTGATTAGGATGCCCGCCGACCGAGGCACCAAGAGCGACGATAATTTCATCCTCGGCGGGGGAGTCGGAGATACTGGTCTGGATGGTCTGATAATGCGAGCGCCGCCCGCCATCGTCCTTATCCATCAGGGGTATGGTTATCGCACAATTTGCGGCACCACGGGTGTTGGAGAACACAAGGTATGATTTGGCATTAATCGCTTCGCGAAATTGATTTCCAAAGTGCAGCGTGTGCGTCATGGCTTGCGCATGTTCGACTTCACCCCCCATGCCGACAATGCTCGCTTTTCCGCATCCCTCAAGCTTGTCGCCACATATATCTAGCAACATTTTAGTTAAAAGCTTGCCAATGACCGGGCCGTGTTCCTGAATTTCAGGGCGCATGTTTTCAACATAACCGCGTCCAAACCACGGGTTCTTGATGATCACCAGGGCCGCCACAAGCAATGTCGGCTCAGAGACCTTTTTCCACCCTTCCAGATAAGTTGTCTGTTGCCACATTAGGGTCCGACGGACTTCAACTGGCATTTTCGCGTTCCTTTGTTTCTTGAATTTCCGGCATTACCAAAACAACTTTATCCGGATTAATATGTTCCAAACCGATTGCCATGTGAAATTTCATCTCTTTGCTCCTGCTCTGGCCTTATCGGCCCACAAACTGACTGCCCAAAGGCGTGGAGGAGGTGTTCATCCACACTGTTTTTGGGCGGGTGTAATCGTAGATTGCCTGAAATCCGCTTTCGCGGCCGTAGCCGGAATTTTTCATGCCGCCAAACTCCGCAATCGGGGAAACGGCCCGATAGGTGTTAACCCAGACAATCCCCAAAAACCTTAGCCATCAGTGGCTTGGAAACTTTTCGCATTCCGTTGGTCATCTGTGATCTCCCTTCTGGACCTGATCCCAAAGAAACCAGATCAGTGTTAAAAGCGCTGGCCTGTTCCAGCGACACCGACACCGACACCGACGACGTTAGCTGGCCATCTTCTAATATTGTCTGACAAAAGTGATTCTCAAAATCACATTAATTAGACATATATTTTACATATATGATATTTTTATTCTAATTTGTATACAAAAATGTGAAAATCACATGAGGGGGATGTAGAAATCGCGCAATTTTACCAGAAAATCCGCCGATGCACCCTTCTATCTGTAAGTTCAAAAAAATGAGCTACCATTATTGTCATACAAAACTTGCAACAGCTCATCTTTGCGCGTAGCCTGATCCCAGAAGAGCCACTGGCCTGCTGAGCCGAAGCAATGAAACGCAACGGCATTGCAGTCCACAGTTTATCGGCTCGCTACCGTTAAGGAGCTTGCGTTGAGTACAAATATTAATTTATCGGCCAAAGACGGCGATCATCGCGGCCATGTTCAAAATGGAGTCAATCAGACAGCTTCACCTCAAACATCCTTGCTCGAGGCGACACAAGCATGGATTCGCGAGGCGATCTTGGCCGGTCGATATCAAGCAGGTGAAAAGCTTATTGAACGGGAGTTAAGCGAGATGACCGGTGCCAGCCGGCCTATTCTACGTGAAGCGATGTCGCACATCGGAGCAAGAGGACTAATCGCCAGACAATCGTATCGGGGATATCGTGTCGCACATTTATCTACGCGCAGCATTTTTGAGATATTCGAGCTGCGCGCATCCGTTGAAACACTTGCCGCGGAGTTGTTCACTGAACGGGCCAGCGATCAGGAAGTGAAAGAGATCGGCGCTGCATTCAGGGCTATTGAAGCCGGGATAACCGCCAATGATCTCAAAAAAATTCGCGCCGCGAAAGACTTGTTCTTTACCATTCTGTTTTCTGGCTGCCGCAATGCCGAAATCCGCCGCGCATTGGAGAATGTTATTGATCGCATTTTGTATCTGCGCACCCAGCTGATGATTGATCCGCGTCGGCAGCAGGACTCTCTTGTGGAAATGCGGCTCTTGACTGAGGCGCTGCAAGACCGAAACCGCATCGAAGCGCGCGCCGCGTCATTGGCGCATCTGGAATCGGCTCGCGATGCGCTTGTGGCACAGCTTTCTGCTGCGGCCAAAACCAAGGTTGCCAAGGCCACTGCGAAGTCTTCTTTGAAAGCTCTGAAAAATGGCTGATGTGGTAACCGGCCAGGGCGCTGAATCGCCCCCCTTCCCCGAACCCCGCGTTCAGCGCTTTGCTATTCGTATTCTTGGCTTGGCACTGTTTGCCTACATGGCCTACGCCACGATCTACGGGCCTTACAAAACAACTGTTGTGCATCTGGCGATTTTTGCAGCCGCGATGCTGTGCATCTCATTTCTTGGGCGGTCGCGCAGTACGGACCCTTTGCGCAGGTACATTCAACTAGGTTGGGACATGGTCGCCGCTGCTGCCGCTGTGGCCAGTATGGCATATGTCGTGTTCGATTATGAACGCCTGCTGAATCTGTGGGGGTCCAGTTACCTCACGAAAACGGACGTTGTTGTTGGGCTGATCATGGTCCTTGTGGCCCTCGAAGGGGCGCGTCGCCAGTCCATCATGTTGGCGCTTCTGGGTGCCCTCAGTGCCGCGTACATGATGTTTGGCAATAGTTTGCCGGGCGTCTTTTCCCACGCCGGAATGGATATCCAGCGGTTCGCTTATGTCGTGTCTTACACCAGCGAAGGATTGTTTGGCACCGGGCTGAAAGTCGCGGCTAACTACCTGTTCATGTTTATGATGTTTGGGGCCGTGCTTCAAGCCACGAAGACCGGAGATTTCATCATCAAGCTTGCCAATTGTGGGTTTGGGCGGCAAACGGGGGGCGCGGCAAAAGGTGCAATGGCAGCTAGTGCCGGGCTGGGCACGATGGTCGGCAGTTCGGTTGGCAATGTGGTCGCGACGGGTGCCTTTACTATCCCGCTCATGATCCGGACCGGATTTCGCCGTCATATCGCGGCTGCAGTGGAGACGAACACCTCCGAAGGTGCGCAGCTTGTTCCGCCCATTATGGGGGCGTCTGCCTTCATCATGGCGCAGATCACGGGCATTTCTTACGGAACCATTGCTTTGGCGGCGGTGATCCCCGCGTTTCTTTATTACTTCTCCCTCTATTGGGTCATTCACATCGAGGCCCTCAAAAACGATCTTCGAGGCCTGCCAGAAAGTGAGATGGAACCGATCGGACAGGTACTTGCCGAGGGTTGGCACCTGCTGATTGCACCGGTTGTGCTGTTTTATCTTTTGGTTTTTCAAGCCTATACTGCGGCTTTCGCCAGCTTCATCGCCTTGATCATTGCGATCCTGATCGGCGCATCGCGCAAGGTCACGCGAGTGTCATTGCGCACCTTGCTGGACAGTCTGAACGATGGAGTGCGCCAAGCGGCAGCGATAACCGCGCTGATCATATCCATTGGCTTGTTGCAGGCCGCAATTGTTGCGACCGGGCTGGGTCCGCGGCTGACAGAGATCATCCTGAACATCAGCGATGGCTCGCTTATTGTGACGGCGCTTTTGGCGGTGGTCGCGGCGACATTGCTGGGCATGGGGATGCCAACACCAATAGCCTACCTGATGTTGGCAATGTTTGCCGCACCTGCAATCATCACAGCGGGTGCACCGGTTTTGGGAACGCATCTGTTCCTGTTCTATTTTGCGATCAAATCCGGCTCTACACCACCGGTAGCCTTGGTTGCGGTCGTTGCGGCAGGCATCGCCCGCGCCAATTGGTGGAGCACTTCGGTCGCAGCATTTGTTCATTCGCTGCCGGGGTTCATTGTTGCGTTCATGTTCCTTTATTCGGGTGCATTGCTGATGCAAGGTGACGTGATTTCCATCGTTATGGCAGCATTGACAGCCAGCGTTGGCGTCTTTGCAATGGCGGCCGGAATTCAGGGCTGGTGCGTAGACTGGATATCCTGGATTGAGCGCCTCGCCCTTATCGCTGCGGCGCTGTCCCTGATCAAAAGCGGGGGCCTGACAGATAGCGTCGGATTAGCCGTCGTCGCTGGCATTGCTGCATTCAGGTGGATGCGCAAGTCTGACACCAAACTTTCACCCAACCTATCAGAATAGGAGAACAAGAATGAATGATAATCTATTTAAAGGCGTAGTCACTGCCTGCCTACTCACACTGGCAGGAGCGGCACATGCGCAGGATAACATGTCGATTGGCGCCAGTGGCTCCGGCTCTGGCCCCTATATCAACGGCGCGTTGATGGCCGATACTGCGAACAAGGCGCAGGACGGTTTCAAATTCTCGGT
>JABITU010000042.1 GCA_018668195.1 Tateyamaria sp.
AAGTGCCATTAGTTGTGCGGCTTGAGGGCACGAATGTGCAGCAGGGCAAAGATATCATCAACAATTCTGGCCTTGACGTGATTGCGGCTGACGACCTCAAGGACGGCGCCCAAAAGATAGTTTCAGCTGTCAAAGGCTAAGAGACGATGTTCGCGTTTCCAGCAATTCCTGCCGCTGCCCCGTGTATTCGACGCAGCCACCTCGAAACAGTAGGGTCTATTATGATGGGCGGGCGCTTGAATGGAAATCCGTTGGCACAAGACTTCACGATCTGTGCCCCAACCGCAGACATTTTCACGGGCCACATGCGCTCGTTTACTCAAACAAGGGTATGACCCCAAGGAGACGCCAGACATGGCCGTATTGATTGACGAAAACACCAAAGTGATCTGTCAGGGCCTCACCGGCTCGCAAGGGACATTTCACACCGAACAGGCCATTGCCTACGGCACCAAGATGGTTGGTGGCGTAACTCCGGGCAAGGGCGGGATGACCCACCTTGATCTGCCTGTCTTCAACTCCGTGCACGAGGCGATGGACGTGACCGACGCGAATGCTTCCGTCATCTACGTGCCGCCGCCCTTTGCCGCAGATTCGATCCTTGAAGCTATTGACGCTGAAATGCCCCTCATCGTGTGCATCACCGAAGGCATCCCCGTGCTTGACATGATGAAGGTGCAGCGCGCGCTCGAAGGATCCAGTTCGCGCCTCATCGGCCCCAACTGCCCCGGTGTGATCACGCCGGATGCCTGCAAGATCGGAATTATGCCCGGCCACATCCATAAACGTGGGTCATGCGGAGTTGTATCTCGTTCTGGCACGCTGACATATGAGGCGGTCAAGCAAACCACCGATCTGGGCATCGGACAGTCAAGCGCCGTGGGCATCGGCGGTGACCCGATCAAGGGCACCGAGCATATCGACGTGCTCGAGATGTTCCTTGCCGACCCCGAGACGACAAGCATCATCATGATCGGCGAAATCGGAGGTTCGGCCGAAGAAGATGCCGCACAGTTTCTCGCTGATGAGAAAAGGGCGGGGCGCTGGAAGCCCACCGCCGGGTTCATCGCGGGCCGCACCGCCCCTCCGGGCCGCCGCATGGGACATGCGGGCGCGATTGTGGCGGGCGGCAAAGGTGGCGCCGAAGACAAGATCGAAGCTATGCGCGCCGCAGGTATCGTCGTGGCCGACAGCCCGGCGACGTTGGGTGAGGCAGTGATGGAAGCGATCAACGGCTAAATGCTGAGACGGCTGCCATATGTGTTGAGGGCATCCCCCGGCCGCGGGTGGGGGAGTATCCCCCGGCCGGGGGGGCGGTCGGGGGATGCCCGGCGTGTCCGCCGGGTCTGTGCATTGGCCATCGTTGCACTAGCAACACTAACGTCGTTTGGGTCGGCACAAACCGAAAATGATGTGTTTGCTTGTGCAGAACCCGGCACCACATTTGACGGACTTAAAGAAACATTTGCCAGTCTCAGTTGGACACAAACCACACCGGACAACAGTGACATCTTTCGGCAAGTGATATTCTTGGGAAATGTCGACGCACTAAACCCTGAATCTTGGTCGGCGACTGCGAAATGGGCAGACCGCTTGTCAGAAGGTGTGACACAACGCACGCAAGCAGTTTACGCATTGGATAATAGTGCTGTCGTGCTAGAATTTCGGGACGATGGCGCGATTGTTTGTTTGTTTGTGTCAGATAAGACGCTCGGCCATGCGTTTGAAAACAAATTCCCACAACTCAAGTTACGCCAATTCGGAGAACGGCATTTCGGCTGGTTTGATCAGCCGGACTTAAAAGTCTCGGCAGCGTTTCTTTATCAATCTGCACATGAACTTGCAGAGTATTCAGACGGCAGGCGTTCGTCTGCAACAATCGTCAACAAATCAGCCTCAGAAAAAGAGGATCAATGAGATGACCAACCAATCCCCCAACGACCAGTTTCATGCCTCGTCCTTCATGCAGGGACACAATGCGGAATATCTAGAACAGATGTACGCGCGCTATGCGGGCGATCCGAATGCCGTCGACGAGGCATGGCAGGCGTTTTTCAAGGCGATGGGGGATGATGAGGTTTCGGTCAAGCATCAAGCCTCTGGACCAAGCTGGGCGCGCACCGATTGGCCCCCCATGCCGGGCGATGACCTGACTCAGGCGCTTACCGGCGAATGGGCCGCTCAGGCAGAGGTCAAAGGGGCGGGCGACAAGATCAAGGCCAAGGCGACCGAAACGGGCGTTGAAGTGTCCAGCGATCAGATCAAGCGTGCCGTGCTTGACAGTATCCGCGCCCTGATGATCATCCGTGCCTATCGCATCCGGGGTCATCTGGTCGCTGAGCTTGATCCACTTGGTATGCGTGAAAACATTCCCCACCCGGAACTCGACCCGAAATCCTATGGGTTTACCGAGGCCGACATAGACCGCCCAATCTTTATCGACAAGGTGCTGGGCCTTGACATCGCCACCATGCGCGAGATCATCGACATTGTAAAACGCACGTATTGCGGCACCTTTGCGTTGCAATACATGCATATCTCTGACCCCGAAGAGGCCGGTTGGCTCAAAGAGCGCATCGAAGGACTGGGCAAGGAAATTCAGTTCACCCGCGAGGGCCGAAAGGCGATCCTGAATAAGATGGTCGAGGCCGAGGGCTTTGAAAAATTCCTCCATGTCAAATACATGGGGACCAAACGTTTTGGTCTGGACGGCGGCGAAAGCCTGATCCCCGCGATGGAGCAGATCATCAAGCGCGGCGGGGCGCTTGGCCTGAAGGAAATTGTTATCGGCATGCCCCATCGGGGGCGGCTGAGCGTGTTGGCGAATGTGATGGCCAAACCGTACCGGGCGATTTTCAACGAGTTTCAGGGCGGCAGTTTCAAACCCGAAGACGTTGACGGCTCGGGCGATGTGAAATACCACCTTGGTGCGTCGTCAGACCGTGACTTTGATGGCAATTCGGTGCACCTGAGCCTCACGGCGAACCCCAGCCATCTTGAGGCGGTGAACCCGGTTGTTCTGGGCAAGGTGCGCGCAAAGCAGGACCAGCTGAATGACGCCGAGCGCACGGCGGTGATGCCGATCCTGCTGCATGGCGATGCTGCTTTTGCCGGTCAGGGCGTCGTGGCAGAGTGTTTCGCGCTCTCAGGCCTCAAGGGCCACAAGGCCGGTGGCACTATGCATATCGTCGTGAACAACCAAATCGGCTTTACCACGGCACCGCATTTTTCGCGTTCCAGCCCCTATCCAACCGACAACGCGCTGGTGGTTGAGGCCCCTATTTTCCACGTGAACGGTGATGACCCCGAAGCGGTTGTGCATGCCGCCAAGGTCGCCACCGAATTCCGCCAGAAATTCCACAAAGACGTAGTTATCGACATCTTCTGCTATCGCCGATTTGGCCATAACGAGGGCGACGAGCCCATGTTCACCAACCCAGTGATGTACAAGCGGATCAAAAAACACAAAACTACGCTGACGCTTTACACAGAGCGTCTTGTCCGCGACGGGCTAATCCCCGAAGGCGAAATTGAGGACATGAAAGCTACCTTCCAAGCTTACATGAATGACGAATTCGAGGCGGGCAAAGACTACCGGCCGAATAAAGCAGACTGGCTTGACGGCAAATGGTCTCATCTGGATCGCAACAAAGAAGACTACCAACGCGGCAAAACCGCCATCCCACCCGAAACGTTTGCCGACGTGGGCCGCGCCCTTTCGACACCACCTGACGGCTTTCCGGTGCACAAGACGGTCGGTCGGATCCTGGACACCAAGAAAGCGATGTTCGACAGCAAAGAAGGGTTTGATTGGGCCACCAGCGAGGCGCTTGCCTTTGGATCTCTATTGACCGAAGGCTACCCTGTACGGCTTTCGGGTCAGGACAGCACACGTGGGACCTTCAGCCAACGCCATTCAGGGTTGATCGATCAGGACACCGAAGAGCGTTATTTCCCGCTAAACAGCGTACGCGCTGGCCAAGCCCAGTACGAGGTGATCGATTCAATGCTGTCGGAATACGCAGTTCTGGGCTTTGAATATGGCTACAGTCTGGCAGAGCCCAACGCACTGACTCTTTGGGAAGCGCAATTTGGTGATTTCGCCAACGGTGCGCAAATCATGTTTGATCAGTTCATTAGTTCTGGTGAATCGAAATGGCTTCGGATGTCGGGCCTTGTTGTGCTGCTGCCCCATGGGTTCGAAGGGCAGGGCCCCGAACACTCTTCTGCGCGACTGGAACGTTTTCTGCAAATGTGCGGTCAAGACAACTGGATCGTTGCGAATTGTACGACACCTGCGAACTACTTTCACATCCTGCGCCGACAGATCCACCGCGACTTCCGAAAGCCTCTGATTCTGATGACGCCCAAGTCACTGTTGCGTCACAAACTGGCCGTTTCAAAGGCAGACGAATTTACAACCGGGTCGTCCTTCCACCGTGTATTGTGGGACGATGCCCAGCAGGGCAATTCCGAGACAACGCTTGTCAGTGACAGCAACATCAAGCGCGTGGTGATGTGTTCGGGCAAGGTATATTACGACTTGCTTGAAGAGCGTGACGCGCGTGGCATTGAGGACGTGTACCTGATGCGAGTCGAACAGTTCTATCCGTTCCCTGCCATCAGTTTGGTCAAAGAATTAGAACGGTTCAAAGGGGCCGAGATAATTTGGTGTCAAGAAGAACCCAAGAACCAAGGTGCCTGGAGCTTTATCGAACCTAACATCGAATGGGTCCTGACCCGGATAGGTGCTCAAAACACCCGGCCACAATACGTTGGCCGGACTACATCCGCCTCACCAGCCACCGGCCTTGCCAGCCAGCACAAAGCCCAACAAGCCGCGCTCGTCGACGAAGCGCTGACCGTTAAAGGATAAGACTATGACCACTGAAGTCCGTGTGCCCACCCTGGGCGAAAGCGTCACCGAGGCAACCGTTGCAACCTGGTTCAAAAAGCCCGGAGATGCAGTCAATGTGGATGAGATGCTATGTGAGCTGGAAACTGACAAGGTCACAGTCGAAGTGCCTTCGCCCATTGCAGGGGCCCTTGGCGATATAATTGCACCCGAAGGGCAAACAGTTGGCGTTGACGCTTTATTGGCAACCATTCGTGAAGAGGCTGCAGCATCTGGCGACGCGCCCAAGCACAAGGCCAACACGAACCCAGCCACTGACGCGGGCAGCGCCCTTGTCAATGTAATGGTCCCGACCCTGGGCGAATCCGTCACCGAAGCAACCGTCAGTACTTGGTTCAAAGCCGTTGGCGACGCAGTGACCCAAGACGAAATGATCTGCGAGTTAGAAACTGACAAGGTTAGCATCGAAGTCCCAGCCCCCGCAGCTGGCGTGTTAACCGAAATCACTGCGGTCGAAGGGGCGACCGTGGGTGCCAGTGCCAAGCTGGCGGTGATCTCGGCCTCTGGTGCCGTAGCCGGCGGCGCAGCACCCACTGCGGCGGCTGCACATCCTGTCGCAGCAGCGTCCCGCAGTACGGACGTAGAAGACGCGCCATCCGCCAAGAAGGCCATGGCAGAAGCAGGCCTGTCCCGCGATCAGATAATTGGAACAGGCCGTGATGGCCGCGTCATGAAGGATGATGTAACCCGCGCTGTTGCCGTGGCCGCCAGTGCCCCTGCGCCGGTTTCAACACCTGCTATGCCTCGCGCGCCGGTCGCTGCGGATGATGCCGCCCGCGAGGAGCGCGTCAAAATGACTCGCCTGCGGCAGACCATCGCCAAGCGTCTCAAGGACAGCCAAAACACCGCAGCCATGCTCACCACCTATAATGAGGTCGACATGACCGAGGTGATGGCGCTTCGGAACGAGTATAAAGACCTTTTTGCAAAGAAACACGGCGTCAAACTGGGCTTCATGTCCTTTTTTACCAAGGCCTGCTGCCACGCGCTGCGCGAAGTGCCGGAAGTCAACGCGGAAATCGACGGTACCGACGTTGTGTACAAGAACTTTGTGCATATGGGCATCGCTGCCGGAACCCCTCAGGGCCTTGTCGTTCCCGTGATCCGCGATGCAGGCTCAATGAGTTTTGCCGCCATCGAGAAGGCCATCGCCGAAAAAGGTGCCCGCGCCCGCGATGGCAAGCTGTCGATGGCCGAAATGCAGGGCGGCACATTCACAATCTCCAACGGCGGCGTCTATGGTTCGCTGATGTCTTCGCCCATCCTGAACCCACCGCAATCGGGCATTCTGGGCATGCACAAGATTCAGGACAGACCCATGGCTATTGGCGGTCAGGTCGTGATCCGACCCATGATGTATCTGGCGCTTAGCTATGATCACCGGATCGTGGATGGCAAAGGGGCGGTTACGTTCCTTGTGCGCGTGAAAGAGGCGCTTGAAGATCCACGCCGGTTGCTGATGGACTTGTAACCAAACCCCGAATGTCTTGGGCAGGTCACTCTTGGACTTCCCATAGACCGCACCACAACTGACGCGATACCGACGTCCAAATCTCAAAGGACCAAAAGAATGGCTTCTTACGACGTAATCATCATCGGCTCTGGCCCCGGCGGCTATGTTTGCGCCATTCGCTGTGCGCAGTTGGGGCTGAAAACAGCTGTGGTCGAGGGGCGCGACACGCTGGGGGGCACCTGTTTGAATGTGGGCTGTATCCCGTCAAAAGCGCTTTTGCATGCCTCCCATATGCTACACGAGGCTGAGCATAACTTTGCCGCGATGGGCCTCAAGGGTAAAAGCCCTTCGGTCGATTGGAAGCAAATGCTGGCCTATAAGAACGATACAATCGGGCAGAACACCAAAGGCGTGGAATTCTTGCTAAAAAAGAACAAGGTGGATTGGCTCAAGGGTTGGGCCAGCATCCCCGCTGTGGGTCAAGTCAAGGTGGATGATGACATACATCAGGCCAAATCCATCATAATCGCATCCGGCTCAGTGCCCTCAAGCCTGCCAGGGGTCGAGATCGACGAAAAGGTCGTTGTGACATCCACAGGCGCTTTGGAATTGGGCAAGGTTCCCAACAAGATGGTTGTAATCGGCGCGGGCGTGATCGGCCTTGAATTGGGGTCGGTCTATAAAAGACTGGGCGCCGAGGTGCAGGTGATAGAATTTCTTGACGCGATCACACCCGGCATGGACGCCGAAGTTCAGAAACATTTCAAAAGGACACTAACCAAGCAGGGGATCGGCTTTACCATGGGTGCTGCGGTCCAGAAGGTAGAGGCAACCAAGACCAAGGCGAAAGTGCATTACAAGCTGCGCAAAGACGACAGCGACCACGTTATCGACGCCGACGTCGTTCTGGTGGCTACGGGGCGCAAACCCTATGTTGATGGGCTTGGCCTCGACGGTCTAGGTATTGAAATGACGCAACGTGGACAAATCAAGGTTGATGCTCACTGGCAAACTAATACCCCCGGCATTTACGCGATCGGCGACGTGATCGAGGGGCCGATGCTTGCACACAAAGCAGAAGACGAGGGTATGGCAGCTGCCGAACAGATCGCCGGGAAACATGGTCATGTGAACTATAATGTGATTCCGGGTGTGATTTACACGCACCCTGAGGTCGCCAATGTTGGCAAAACTGAACAAGAGCTGAAAGACGCCGGACATGCCTATAAGGTTGGCAAGTTTTCCTTCATGGGCAATGGCCGTGCAAAGGCCAATTTTGCAGGCGATGGGTTTGTGAAAATTCTTGCCGACAAGAATACAGATCGCATTTTAGGGGCGCATATCATTGGACCAGCCGCTGGTGATCTGATCCATGAAATTTGCTTAGCAATGGAATTCGGTGCGTCAGCCGAAGATCTGGCGCTGACCTGCCATGCGCACCCGACGTATTCGGAAGCCGTACGCGAAGCCGCGCTGGCCTGTGGCGACGGAGCAATCCACAGCTAGGATGTTATGCAGAAATGCTGAATTACCTAATGCAGTCAGAAGTCTAAGGTTTCAATGCGTTAGGTGATTGCTAATGTTTGAGGTATTGCGTGAAACGCCATTATGGTTTCACATATCGTTGATACTAGAAACTACGTGCTTCTGCGTTCAGTCGGTCGATGCCTGCGGCAGCATCCACGCATTTAGATAGATTTTAAAGCGATCCTCAAACGCGGTCGAAGCGTGAAGCGCGCAAAATTGCAGCGACATCGACTGAATTGCAAAGCCCTGTACACCTTCGGCGATCAGCTCAGGCGATATATCCGTCCGGTAAGAACCTGCTTTTATCCAGTCTTCGATCAGATATACATATTTGCCAAATGTATCTGCAATTGGGCCAATATTGGCGATTGCGGCAGCTCCTGAGTAGCGCAGGATCAGATCGAAAACATAGCGTTCCTGCGTCATGCAGTCATGATAGGGTTGCAGGCGCGTGATGATATCAGGGATCGTGATGGGTGGGGGAATCGCAGCCGCCTGATCCAGACACGCATCCAGTTCTGCGCCGATCAGTATTTCCATAAGCGCATCCTTATCGCGAAAATGCGCAAAGAATGTTCCTTTGGCAACGCTGGCACCTACAACGACCTCTTCCACACGCAATGCTTCATAACCGCTTGTTTTAACGCGCTCTTGCGCCACGGAAAGCAATCGAGACCGGGTTTGAAGCGTGCGTTTTTGAACTGCCATACCCCTTTTTTACATTTTTTATGACCACGGTCAAATTAATTATTGACTACGGTCATTTTTATTGACTAAATGACCGTAGTCAATTTTGGGGCACTTCATGACACAGAAAAAGATATTCATCCTAGATGGTCACCCCGCAGAAAGCAGTCTGTCCCGCAGTTTTGCAGAAACATATGCCCGGTCCGCGCGTGATGCCGGACATGATGTACGCGTCGCGCATCTGAGCCATTTGGAGTTCGACGATGACTTTGGCAAAGGCAACTACACCGACTTCAAGCCATTGGAACCAGCCTTGGAAAACGTGCTGTCAAACCTTGAATGGAGCGACCATCTGGTACTTGTTTCTCCGATGTGGTGGGGCGGTCTGCCTGCGCGGTTGAAAGGTCTTATTGACAGAACGTTTATCCCCGGGCGCGCCTTTGACACGCGCAACTTGAACTTTGCCGGGATCCCATCCCCGTTGCTGACAGGCCGAACAGCGCGCGTGATCCTTACGTCTGACACCCCGGGATGGTTCATGCGCCTTGTCTATCGGCGTGCGCTGATCTGGCAACTCAAAGGGCAGATTCTGGGCTTTGTCGGCTTCAAGCCCGCAAAATTTACATGGTTCGCCGGCGCAAGCCATCCTAAACCCGGCACAGTCGAAAAGTGGCTAAACAAAGTCAGGTCCATCGGCGCGCAAGCAGTTTGAAGTTATGCACAACCAAGGCCTCTTCCGAAGCATCGGAAGGGGTCCATACCGTTTGACGAAATACCTGAACAAGCGCACATTACATAACGCGTGAAAACCTATCATTTTTCAGATGGCGTTAGGCAAGTCTCATTTTCGAATAGAGCTTTATGCCCTCACCACATTGTCTTGGCCGCGCGCACAGGCCACTCAGCGTCATAGGCGGCACCACCTTTTTCGCCATCCGAGGCCTCGGCCAAGATTTCCCCGACCGTCGGCAAGCATTGGTCATCGTTGCGCGACCACAGGCCCGCGCGCATCACGGCACGTGCACATTGCACATAAACCTCGCCAATGCGCACGACGGTTACAGTCGCAGGCTGCCTTTTGTTACGCTCGAGCCGGGCGCGCAAGACAGTGTCCGTTGTCAACCGCGCTTTCCCGTTTACCCGCACGACTGTGTCCGAACCCGGCACCATAAACATCAGTGACACCCTACCGTCCAACACGATATTGCGCAGCGAATCCAACCGATTGTTGCCACGCCAATCCGGCATTGCCAGCGTCTTTGGATCCAGAGCCATGGCAACGGGTCCATCATCACCACGTGGGCTACCATCCGTCCCGTCCGGGCCAACCGTGGTCAAAACGCAAAATCGCGACCGCTCTATCCACGTCCTATACAGCGGGGTCAGATGGTCAGCCACCTTGCGCAACGACGCAATTGCTGGGGTCCCATAAAGCGTTTCGAGCGTTGCAATATCCTCAACGTAT
>JABITU010000043.1 GCA_018668195.1 Tateyamaria sp.
ACCCCGCTGTTGCCTTTGACGATTTCACTATGGATCATACCCTCTGGCAGGATCACATTTGGCCTGTCTTGGCCACACGCATCCCACAATTTGAAGCGATCAGGGTGACACATGAATGGGCGGGGCACTATTCAATGAATACGTTTGATCAGAATGCGATCATGGGGCCTCATACCGAAGTTGAAAATTTTATCTTTCTGAATGGGTTTTCTGGCCACGGCTTGCAACAATCGCCAGCGATGGGGCGCGGCACTGCCGAATGGTTGACCTATGGCGAATATCGCAGCTTGGACCTAAGCCCATTTCACTTTGCGCGTATTGCTGAAAACCGCCCCGTCATTGAAAAAGCTGTCATCTGAGCCGAAAGGAGACACAAACATGAAAAAACTGGTTTTAACGGGGGCAGCGGGAAATCTGGGGTCCCGGTTGCGCGCGCCTCTGGCAACTATGTGCGATGAACTGCTCTCGACCGATATTGTGGATAGCATTGGTGATCTGGCAGAAAACGAAAGCTATGTGCCGGCGGACCTCGCTGATATGACTGCAATCAGCCCATTGCTGGAAGGGGCCGATATGGTGATCCACTTCGGAGCTCTGGTGGATGAAGTCCCCTTTGAGGATATGCTTGGTCCAAATTTCATTGGGGCCTATAATATTTGGGAGGCCGCGCACCAACATGGGCTGCGCCGCGTGGTTTATGCGTCATCAATCCACGCCGTTGGGATGTATCCGAAAAACGAAGCCATTGGCATTGACGTTCCTCACCGTCCCGACACGTTCTACGGCCTTGCCAAATGCTTTGCCGAGGATCTGGGCCGGATGTATTGGGAAAAGCGCGGGCTAGAGGCCGTCTGCCTGCGCATCCTGTCTTGCGCGCCCGTCACAAACCCGCGCGCTGTGAGCAGCTGGTTGAGTTTCGACGACATGATCCAGTTGGTTGAGAAATCCATAACCACCCCGATCACAGGATTTTCAATTATCTATGGCGTGTCAGACAATGATCGCGTGCCGGTCGACAATACAGCTGCGCGGCATCTGGGCTTTCGACCCAAGGACAATGCGGAACAGTTTGCTAATGAGATTTATGCCAAATTTGGCAGTCTCGATCCGCAGGATCCGTCGAACTATCGTCATGGTGGTCCTTTTGCAGGCATCGCGCTGGGACAAAGCGCAATGGGCCTTTTTAACTTCGACGAGAAAGACGACTGAGCCATGCGCATCGACAATCTTCAATATTGCAATTGGTCTGAAAAGGTATTCCGCCAAATGCGCGAGGGGCGCATTGATGCTGTCCATGTTACCATTTCCTATCACGAGAACTTTCGCGAGGCGGTTCTGAACTTTGAGCAGTGGAACTGTTGGTTTGAACAGTACCCGGATCTGATCATGAAGGGGCAGTGGGCCGAGGATGTCGACCGCGCGCGCGCAACCGGACGCACGGCAATCTTTTTCGGTTTTCAAAACCCAAGCCCGATCGAAGACGATATTGGACTGGTCGAAATCGTGCACACGCTCGGCGCGCGTTTCATGCAGTTGACATATAACAATCAGTCACTGCTTGCGACAGGCTGCTACGAGGCCGAAGACAGTGGTATCACCCGCATGGGCAAACAGGTGATCAAAGAAATGAATCGGGTGGGTCTTGTGGTCGACATGAGCCACTCGGCCGATCGCTCGACGATTGAGGCCGCGGATCTGTCGCAACGCCCAATCGCCATAACCCATGCGAACCCGTATGTTTGGCAACCTGCTCTGCGCAACAAGAAAAACGATGTGATCCGTGCCGTCACCGAAAATGGGGGTATGTTTGGTTTTTCTCTCTATCCGCATCACCTGAAGGGCAAAACCGATTGCACATTGCAGGACTTTTGCGAAATGATCGCCCGCACCGCAGAAACCTTTGGCGCCGAGCATCTAGGGATCGGATCTGACCTGTGCCAAGATCAACCTGATAGCATCGTGGAGTGGATGCGCGTGGGTCGGTGGTCCAAGGAGATCGACTATGGCGAAGGATCTGCCGCAGCCCCTGGCTTCCCGCCCATGCCTGATTGGTTCAGGGATAATCGCGATTTCGCCAACATCGAGAACGGTTTGCGCGCGACTGGCCTGAATGCGGACGAGGTTGCCGGAATCATGGGCGGCAACTGGTATCGCTTTTATGCAGAGAATTTTGTGCCTCAGCCTTAGGAGCATGTCGCAAACAAGACGGACAAGGTAGGCAGCGCCGTTTTCCTTGCGTTTAGAATGACAAGGAAAGTGGCGTTATGAAAATTGGATTTATCGGCCTTGGAAATGTGGGGGGCAAGCTGTCTGGCAGTCTCTTGCGCAACGGTCACGACGTGGCGGCGCACGATCTGAATGCAGAGTTCGTCGCGCAAAAGGTGGCGGCTGGGGCGCGTGATGGCAAAAGCCCTGCGGCACTCATGAAAAGTTGTGATGCGGTGATCACCTGCCTGCCCAGCCCTGCGGCGTCGGCCGCTGTCATGGCTGAAATGCTGCCTTATGTGGGCCCCGGCAAGATCTGGATGGAAATGTCGACCACGGACGAAGCCGAGGTCAAGCGCATCGGCGCCCAAGTGATCGCCGCCGGTGGCGAAGCGGTGGATTGCCCCGTCTCGGGCGGGTGCCACAGGGCCGACACGGGCAATATCAGCATTTTTGCGGGCTGTGATCGCGCAACCTTTGAACGTATTTTGCCGGTGCTGACAACAATGGGACGGCGGGTGCTGCACACAGGCGCGCTTGGTTCTGCGTCGGTGCTCAAGGTGCTGACGAATTTTCTGGCCACTGCCAATCTGGTCAGCGTGGCTGAGGCGCTGACCGTTGCCAAGGGCGCAGGGATGGATTTGGGCGTCGCCTACGAGGCGATGGCCATCAGCTCGGGAACATCTTTTGTGCACGAGACCGAAGGGCAGGTGATCCTGAACGGCAGCCGCGATATTTCTTTCACTATGGACCTTGTGGCCAAGGATATTGGCCTGTTTCAGGACGTGGCTGACCGGGCCGGTGTCCCGCTGGAACTGAACCCGCTGTTGATCGATATTTTCAAAGATGGGATCGCGCGCTTTGGTCCGCGCGAGTTGTCGCCAAACATCATCAAAAGGCTCGAGGTAGCGACCGGGCTGGATGTAACGGCACCTGGCTTTCCTGCTGAAATGGTCGATGATGAACCCGAAGATCAAGGCGCCGAAGTCCTTGTGCGAAGGTAGCCGTATTCGCTGCCCCTTGTGAGCCGTTGCCGGGCAGGTTACGAGCGGGGTTATGTTTAACGAACCAGATTCCGATCCTGAGATCCTTGCTTCCGTCAAAGCCTCGGCCGGGCGGCGTTTCCTAGGCCTTGGGTCGTTGTACATTCTGTCTTTGATGGTTATTTATGTGGCCATAACAAACCCGCCCGAGCTAGGCTGGCAAGTGTTCTTGTTTGCGCTTGGGGGTGGATCGCTGTGGATTTCCGAGATGATGCGCCGCGCGACCAGTCACCGTCTTGAACTGACGCTTGAAGAATTGCGCGACTCCTCTGGCGTTGTGTTGGCGCGCATCGACGAGATCGCTTCGCTTGACCGTGGAACGTTCGCCTTTAAGCCGTCCAACGGTTTTCTGCTGCGCCTGTCACGCAAAGGCACGCGCGTTTGGCGACCGGGTTTGTGGTGGCAATTGGGGTCTCGGATTGGCGTTGGTGGCATGACACCCGGCCCTCAGACAAAGTTCATGGCCGAGATGATTTCAGCCATGATTGCCGAGCGCGAGGCGGGCTGATCAGCCCCGGGCGCTGCCCATGGTGCCGCTTTGCTTTGTAAGCGCGCTATCAGCAGCACAAAATACCCATAGAAAAGTTTCCAAACTGCCTAAAAAACTGGCATTTTTTTTAGGGACGCGTCATAGGTTCTCGTGCAGACTGTACTGATCCAGTCGCGCCGGACAAAGGAGTTACCGGATGAGCAGACCAAATGAGCCCAGTTTCCGTGAAAGCGTCGATATGATGTTCAACCGTGCGGTTGCGCTCATGGATTTGCCGCCCGGTCTGGAAGAGAAGATACGGGTCTGCAATGCCACCTACACTGTCCGTTTTGGCGTGCGGCTGCGTGGTCAGATCCAAACCTTTACCGGCTACCGGTCGGTGCACTCAGAACACATGGAACCGGTCAAGGGCGGCATTCGCTTTTCTCTGGGTGTCAATCAGGACGAGGTCGAGGCGCTGGCCGCGCTGATGACATATAAATGTGCGCTGGTCGAAGCACCTTTTGGCGGTTCAAAGGGGGGGCTGCACATTGACCCTCGCGACTATGACGAACAAGAGTTGGAACTGATAACGCGACGATTTGCTTATGAGCTGATCAAGCGTGATATGATTAATCCAGCACAGAACGTACCCGCGCCCGACATGGGCACCGGCGAGCGCGAGATGGCGTGGATCGCCGATCAGTACAAACGAATGAACACCACTGACATCAATGGTGTCGCCTGTGTAACCGGCAAGCCCATTAATGCGGGCGGTATTCAAGGTCGGACGGAAGCAACGGGCCGTGGTGTTCAATATGCGTTACGGGAATTTTTCAGAGATACTCAGGGTGTGCAAAAAGCGGGTCTTTCAGGCACACTTGATGGCAAATCCGTCGTGGTGCAGGGCCTTGGCAACGTGGGATATCATGCAGCGAGGTTCTTGCGTGACGAGGACGGGTGCAGGATCGTTGGCATCATTGAACGCGACGGTGCGTTGACAGACCCCAATGGCTTGGACGTCGAGGCTGTGCGCGAATGGATTGCCAGTCATGGTGGTGTTTCTGGTTTCGCTGAGGCAAGTTATACTGAAGATGGCGCCGCTGTGCTCGAGGAAAACTGCGACATCTTGATCCCTGCCGCCTTGGAAGGTGTCATCCATCTGGGCAACGCCGCACGCATCAGGGCACCGTTGATCGTTGAGGCTGCAAATGGGCCTGTAACGGCTGGCGCTGACAATATCCTGCGCGACAAGGGCACAGTCATTATACCCGATATGTACGCGAATGCCGGGGGCGTCACCGTATCCTATTTCGAATGGGTCAAGAACCTGAGCCACATCCGCTTTGGGCGGATGCAGCGCCGTCAGGAAGAGGCGCGGCACCAATTGGTTGTCGATGAACTGGAACGCCTGAGCCACCATTTGGGCGACAAGTGGAGTATGACGCCAGACTTCAAGGACAAATACTTGCGCGGTGCGGGTGAACTGGAGTTGGTTCGCTCGGGGCTCGATGATACGATGCGTGCCGCCTATCAGGCCATGGCAACGGTTTGGCATGAACGCGATGACGTGGATGACCTGCGCACGGCGGCTTATCTTGTGGCCATCGGCAAAGTCGCTAACAGCTACCGCGCCAAGGGGCTGTAACTTGCCACAAGGGGCCGGGCCTGTGTTCGGCCCTCATGCATCGGAGCATCGTTTGATATGCTATCTTTGGCGCAGCATTTGAACCGGCTGGGCCAAAGATAGGTGGCCATACCCGACAGAAATGGAATTTGCTTGCAGCCCAAGATCAAGATGAAAGGCGATTGAAACCTGATTTCTTGCGGGTGTGCGGCTCTGGTCACATCGAGGTGCGTGCAGCATAGGAATTTACTTAGCGTAAGAGCAATCAGTGATTTGATCAAACGCAATCGCTTGTGTGAGCTGAGAATCATTCCTGCGGTCAGCCTTTTGATAGCGGATCAATCGACCCAGACCAAAAAGTAGGAAAGAATCCGCATGTGTCCTCTTGCTACATCATCGACAGATGGTGATGGTGTTGCGGGGTATACATCCCATAACGGTGCGGAGGTGCTATGCGCTTTTCAGGGCTGAAGGTCTTCAAGGAAGGACTGACAGGAAACAAAGGATGGGGGCCGCATTGGCGCAGCTCCGAACCCAAGGCAGAATACGACGTCGTGTTGATTGGCGGCGGTGGCCATGGTCTGGCAACGGCGCATTACCTGGCCAAGGTGCATGGCCTGACCAATGTCGCTGTTCTTGAAAAAGGTTATCTTGGCGGTGGCAATGTGGGTCGCAACACGACGATCGTCCGGGCCAATTACATGCTGCCCGGTAATTCTGAATTTTATTCTCACTCACTGAAGCTATGGGAAGGTCTTGAAGAGGATCTAAATTACAATGTCATGCACTCACAGCGTGGCATCATCAATCTCGTACATTCCGACGGCCAGCGAGACGCCTTTGCGCGCCGCGGCAACATGATGATCGGGCAAGGCGATGACGCAATCCTGCTCGACACAGCGGGCGTACGCAAGATTCTGCCCTATCTGGATTTTGATCAAACCCGGTTCCCGATTTACGGCGGCCTCTATCACAAGCGAGGCGGTACCGCGCGCCATGATGCGGTGGCTTGGGGCTATGCCCGGTCGGCCAGCGACCGCGGGGTTGATTTGATCCAGCAGTGCGAGGTGACAGGCATTGATGTCGTGAACGGCGTTGTAAAGGGTGTGCAGACCACGCGCGGCCCGATCCGCGCCAAAAAGGTGGGTATGGTCGCAGCTGGGCGGTCCAGTCAGGTTGCCGCGATGGCGGGGCTGCGTCTGCCGATCGAAAGCCATGTCTTGCAAGCCTTCGTCACAGAGGGACTAAAGCCCTGCATTGATCATGTGATCACCTACGGAATGGGGCATTTCTATATTAGTCAATCTGACAAGGGGGGGCTGGTCTTTGGCGGTGATCTGGACATGTATTCCAGCTATGCTGCGCGTGGAAACCTGCCTCTGGCAGAACATGTGGTCGAAGCGGCGATGACGTTGATGCCTGTCATTGGCAAGGCCAAGATGCTGCGCAGTTGGGGTGGGATAATGGATATGTCGCCGGATGGGTCGTTCATCATGGATCGCACAGACATCGAGGGGCTCTTTGTGAACGCTGGCTGGTGTTATGGAGGGTTCAAGGCGACGCCTGCCTCTGGCCACACCTTTGCCCATCTGCTGGCAACCGGAACGCCACACCCGACTACTGTACGCCACCGTCTGGATCGTTTTCGGACAGGCTTTGGAATCATGGACGAGGAATCTACCGGCGCGCAGCACAACTTGCATTAGGTGTCGGGTGGCAGAATGGATTTGAGGATTGTGGGAGTAATGAACCGAAACATGCGCATGACGGGAGAACGCTGATGCGACTGCGATGCCCGATTTGCGGAGAACGGGATCACCGCGAGTTTTACTATCAGGGTTCGGCTGTCAAAATGGACCGTCCTGATCCGGATGCGAATGCCGCAGCATGGGATGATTACGTGTATTTGCGTGACAACCAGCCGGGCCTGCTAGAGGAACTGTGGAGCCATGATGCGGGCTGTGGCGCCTGGCTGAAAGTGACACGCGATACCACGACACATGCGGTGCTCGCCACAGCCCTTGCGAAGGAGGAGCGGCGATGAGGGTCGATGGCAAGGGTATTGTCGACAAAAGCGTGCCGGTCTCCTTCACGTTTGACGGGACCACATACCGCGGCTTCGCCGGAGACACTCTGGCATCGGCGTTGCTGGCCAACGATATCAGGCTTGTCGCGCGATCTTTCAAATATCACCGCCCCCGCGGGATACTTACCGCTGGGTCAGAAGAACCGAATGCTCTGGTCACCATCGGGCAGGGCGCGGCGACCGATCCCAACGTGCGGGCTACGGTGCAGGAGCTATACGAGGGCTTGTCAGCGCGCAGTCAGAATGCCTGGCCCTCTCTCGCCTTTGATGTAATGGCGGTGAACGATTTAGCAACCCCGTTTCTTGGGGCTGGGTTTTATTACAAGACGTTTATGTGGCCGCGCGCCTTTTGGGAAAAACTCTACGAACCGGTTATTCGCCGCGCTGCGGGCCTTGGGGGGTTAAGCGGCGAGGCTGATGCGGATCACTATGAAAAAGCATATGCGTTTTGCGATTTGCTGGTGGTGGGTGCAGGCCCGGCTGGTTTGATGGCGGCGCTTGTTGCGGCGCGATCAGGTGCTGATGTCATAATCGCTGACGAAGACAGCATCATGGGCGGACGTCTGAATGCCGAGACGGGGCAGGTGAACGGACAAGACGGCCACCTTTGGGCTGCGGAAATGGTCGAAGCCTTGTGCGCCATGGGCAATGTCCGCCTGATGACCCGGACCACCGTCACGGGTGCCTATGATGGTGGAACCTTCGGCGCGCTTGAGCGCGTTTCACATCATGTTAAAGCGGTGCCCAAGGGTGGGGTCAAGGAAACCTTTTGGCGGATTGTCGCGCGGCGGTCGGTGCTGGCAGCTGGCGCACTCGAGCGTCACATCGCGTTCCAGAACAATGACCGGCCCGGAATTATGGCGGCGGGCGCGGTGCGGGCCTATCTAAACCGCTGGGGTGTTTCGCCGGGCAAATCGGTCACTGTTTTTGCCAACAATGATGATGCGCACCGGACAGCGGTCGACCTGCAGGCTGCGGGCGTGCATATCGCGGGTGTTGTAGACAGTCGCCAAGATGCAAAACCGCTGGGTGACTACCAACTCTATGCGGGTGCCATGGTGACGGGCACGCAGGGACGTCGGGGGCTCGAGACGATTTCGATCCAGACGGCGCGCGGAACAGAAAGGGTCTCCACAGATTGTCTGGCCGTGTCTGGTGGATGGAATCCAACCGTTCATCTGACTTGTCATATGAACGGACGGCCTGCGTGGAGCCCGGAGATCGCCAGCTTTGTTCCGTCCGCGGGGGCCATTCCCGGCCTGCTGGCGGCCGGGGCTTGCAATGGGGCGTTTTCCACTGCCGAGTGTCTGGCCGAAGGGGCCAAAGCCGCGCATGACAGTCTTGAAGCGCTGGGCATTGCCGGTGCTGAATACGAACTGCCGCAGGCGGATCATGCGACCTACGCGCTTGAGCCGCTTTGGGCTGTGCCTGGTCGGGGACGCGCGTGGCTTGATTTTCAAAACGATGTGAGCGTCAAGGATGTCAAACAGGCCGCGATAGAAAATTTCACCTCGGTCGAGCACATGAAACGCTACACGACACAGGGAATGGCGACCGATCAGGGCAAGAATTCGAATGTGACGGCCTTGGCTGTGCTGTCGGATGCAACCGGACGCGGGATTCCAGAAACCGGAACAACCACTTTTCGCCCGCCTTACACTCCGGTTGCATTGGCGGCACTTGGGGCCGGAGCACAGGGCAAAGGATTTGCGCCCGAACGTCTGACCACCAGTCATGCGCAAAGCGTCGCGGCGGGTGCCCCGATGATCGAAGCCGGGCAATGGTATCGCCCGTCGTATTTCCCGATCGATGGCGAACAAACTTGGCGTCAATCCTGTGATCGCGAGGTCGAGTACGTGCGCAACGCGGTCGGCGTGTGTGACGTATCCACGCTTGGTAAAATCGACATTCAGGGACCGGACGCAGCCCGCTTTCTTGATTTCGTATACACCAACACGTTTTCGACGCTGAAACAGGGGCGCGTGCGCTATGGTTTGATGTTGCGCGAAGATGGGTTTGTCATGGACGACGGCACAACCGCGCGCCTTGGGCCAAACCATTACGTGACGACCACCACCACGGCAGCGGCAGGTGAAGTGATGCGGCATCTGGAATTTGCCGCTCAGGTGCTGCGTCCTGAATGGAATGTGCGGATCATGTCTGTAACAGAACAGTGGGCGCAGTTTGCCGTGGCGGGGCCGCGGTCGCGCGATCTGCTGCTGGGCGTTTTGGATGAGCCGATCGACAATGAAAGCTGGCCGTTCATGTCCTGTGGTGCTGTGTCGGTAAAGGGTGTTCTTGGGCGATTGTTCCGCATTTCGTTCTCGGGGGAACATGCCTATGAGCTGGCGGTGCCTTCGCGCTATGGTGCGGCGCTTTTTAGCTTGCTGGTGGCGCGGGCCGAGGCCATGGCTGGCGGGGCATACGGCATGGAGGCGCTGAATGTCCTGCGCATAGAAAAGGGTTTCATCACCCACGCTGAGATCCACGGTCGCGTGACTGCAGGCGATATCGGAATGGATCGGATGGTCTCGTCCAAGAAAGACTGTATCGGCAAGGTGATGGCCGCGCGCGCCGGACTCGTTGATGAGGAACGCGAGCAGCTTGTCGGCCTTAAACCCGTCGGCCCGGTCAAGCAACTGACAGCCGGTGCCCATATCTATTCGGATGGGAAAGATCCGGTAAGCGCCCATGATCAGGGCTATGTTACCTCTGCTGGGTTTTCTCCAACCTTAGGGCATTTCATTGGCCTTGGTTTTGTGCGCGAAGGGCTGAGCCGCCACGGAGAAGTGCTGCGCATGACCGATCATTTGCGTGGCATCGATACGCAGGTAGAGCTGTGTAACCCTGTATTCTTTGATCCGGAAGGAGGGCGGACCCGTGGTTAAACTGGCTGCAACATCGCCGCTTGACGATATGGCGCCGATGACCATTGGCACGGTATCCCTCAAAGAGGTGGACTTGGGCGTTCTGACCTCGCTTGCGCCCTACGGCGGGCAGCGTAAATCAATGAGCGCAGCACTTAAAGCTGCGCATGGGATGGCACTGCCCGCTCCGAACCGCATCACTGGCAAGGCAGGCGCACGCGCAATTTGGTTTGGTCGCGACATGGCGCTGCTGGCGGGCCCTGAACCTGATGCCTCTCTGGCGGAATATGGTGCGCTTACGGATCAGACAGATGCCTGGGCTTGCTTGCAAATGTCCGGTGCAGATAGTGAAGACGTGCTGGCGCGGCTTGTGCCAGTTGATCTCGGCAATGCTTTTTCCAAGCGTGGCCATACCGTGCGTAGCCTGGTGCAGCACATGAACGGGTCAGTCACGCGCACTGGGGCAGACACGTTTTTGGTCATGGTATTTCGATCCATGGCGGGGACTCTTTTGCATGATTTACAAAGGGCGATGGAAAGCATTGCTGCGCGGCGATAGTGTCGGTGCTATTGATTCTTAACGACGGAGCCTGCCTTGACCCGCCTCGCATTGATGATTTCAGCCACACTTCTGGCGAATGCTGCTTTGGCCGATGAGCACCTAGAAGAGGCCTGTGTTTATCAGGCGAAATTGGTGTCTGCTATCCAGATGGCCCGATTAAAACGCGTGCCGGAGCGGTCCGTTTCCGAACATATTCTGGCGACGGATCCCGACTGGCCTGAGCAATACAATGTCGCCATCCCCCTTATTGCACCATGGGTTTACGAACAAAAAAGACGCGTTATCAAGAAGAAAGATCTGAGCGCGGTCTGGGCCGAACTTTGTTTGCAGCAATAAGGGCAGGGGTTGCCTCTCGACTTTTGGTCGCATCGTCCCGATATTAACAGCATGAGCCTGCCGCCTGGATTTCTAGATGAATTGCGCACGCGCCTGTCCCTTGGACAGGTGGTTGGTCGCAAGGTCGCGTGGGATGCACGCAAATCTAATCAGGGCAAAGGTGACTTGTGGGCGCCTTGCCCGTTCCATCAGGAAAAGACCGCATCGTTTCATGTGGATGATCGCAAAGGCTATTACTATTGCTTTGGTTGCCATGCCAAGGGTGATGCCATCAGCTTTGTCCGAGAGACCGAAAATGTAGGCTTCATGGAGGCGGTCGAGATTTTGGCAGGAGAGGCCGGCATGCCGATGCCGGAACGCGATCCGCGTGCTAAGGAAAAGGCAGACCGCCATACATTACTGGCAGAAGTCATGGAGCAGGCGGTTCAGCATTTCCGATTGCAACTCAAGACAGGGGCCGCCGCTGATGCGCGCAGTTATCTGGATCGGCGTGGTTTATCTGCTGCGGCGCTTGATCGGTGGGAGATAGGGTTCGCGCCGGATACCTGGCAGGGGCTTTGGGATGCGCTCAAGGCCAAGAGTGTCGAAGACGACCTGATCTTGGACGCCGGTTTAGCAAAGCCCAGCCAGAAGGGCGGCAAGCCCTATGACACATTCCGTGGCCGCATCATGTTTCCTATCCGCGATGCCCGAGGCCGGTGCATCGCCTTTGGCGGACGCGCGATGGACCCAAATGACAATGCCAAATACCTTAATTCCCCTGAAACAGAATTGTTCGACAAGGGCCGTAACCTCTACAATCATGGGCCCGCGCGCACGGCCGCAGGCAAAGGCCAGCCGCTAATCGTGTCCGAGGGTTACATGGATGTGATTGCGCTTGCAGAGCATGGATTTGGTGCAGCCGTTGCTCCTCTTGGTACGGCCATCACCGAACATCAGTTGGCTTTATTGTGGCGCGTGTCGCCCGAGCCGATTATCGCGTTGGATGGCGATACGGCCGGTCTGCGTGCTGCGATGCGACTGATTGATCTGGCCTTGCCACTGCTGGAGGCTGGAAAATCTCTGCGCTTTGCGCTGATGCCCGAGGGGCAGGATCCCGATGACTTGCTCAAATCTCAGGGCGCGACTGCACTTCAAAAGCTGTTGGATGGTGCGATCCCGATGGTCAGTCTGCTGTGGCAACGCGAGACGGAAGGGAAAAATTTTGATAGCCCCGAACGCAAGGCGGCGCTCGACAAGGTTCTTCGTGACAAGGTTAAATTGATCCAGGACCCATCGATCCGACAGCACTATGGGCAGGCGATCAAGGATCTGCGCTGGCGACTTTTCCGGCCGCAGCACAGCGGAATAACCGCCCGAAAGGGAAATCGCCGATGGCAACCACCACAGTCCGCCATGCCAAGCACAAAATCGTCAGTTCTGGCAAGCGCTGGGGATGCGCATGTGACCGTTCAACTGCGTGAGGCAGTGATCCTTGCTGCACTGATCTGTACTCCTCAGGTGGCCGAGGAATTCGAGAGCAGCCTTGAAAACCTTGAGTGCTCTGACAGAGACCATGCCGTTCTGCGGGATATGATCCTACGCCACTCTCGGGATGGTGCACGGGTGTTGCGTGAAAAGATTTTTGGCGCACTTGGGCCGGATGCCCTTGATAATATGCTATCATCGCGCCATTTGGCCATTATCCCCTGTATACGCACACCGGGGGATGCTGGCATGGTACGGTCCACCGTGGCCGAAGAGATCGCAAAACTTAGCGCGGCAGAGGGGTTGAATGCTGAAATAGCGGACGCGGTTCAGGACATGGCGGGAACAGCAGATGAAGGTGTAACGTGGCGTCTGCGTGAGGCGGCAGCCGCAGCAGCAGATGCGTCACGAAGCACGCAAGAGGACATGGCCGAGTACGAAACAGGCGACAATGGTGCCCGAGTAAGCCGCCGCGAGCTGGACGCCTTTGACGCTTTGATGGACAAGATCAGGTTTACTAAGCCAGGGCGGTGATGCGTTTTGGCAGCGAAACCTTCAGAGATTTAACGTATATGGGTGGCCGAATCACCCAAAGGCATGGATGATTCTTTTAGTGATTCGGTAAGACGAATCACTTAGGAGCCCCGGCAAAGGAGCCCAGGATGGCCGCGAAAGACACGAACGAAGACGCCAAGACCGACAACCAAGACGCGGAGCACTCGCTGGACATGAGCCAGACCGCCGTCAAAAGGATGATCGGCGAAGCGCGCGAAAAGGGTTACATCACTTACGATCAGCTGAACACGGTTCTGCCCCCTGATCAGGTGAGCTCGGAACAGATCGAGGATGTGATGTCGATGCTGTCCGAAATGGGCATTAACATCATCGAAGATGAAGAGGCCGATGAGGAAGAGCACAAAGGCTCGACAGATGTGGCAACCACCGAAGGTACCCGCGATCTGACGCTGGGTGCGACGGGTCAGGCAAAACTTGACCGGACGGATGATCCTGTCCGGATGTATCTGCGGGAAATGGGCAGCGTCGAGCTGCTTAGCCGTGAGGGCGAGATCGCCATCGCCAAGCGTATCGAGGCGGGCCGCAACACAATGATTGCGGGCCTTTGCGAAAGCCCTCTGACTTTTCAGGCGATTACGATTTGGCGCGACGAATTGCTGTCCGAAGATATCCTGCTGCGCGATGTGATCGACCTAGAGGCTACTTTCGGCACTCAGATGGGCGAAGAGGGCGAGGTGCAAGAGCCCGTTGTCGACGCCGCAGCCAAGCCTGAGGACAAGACCGATACGACCCCTGAGTTAGATGCCGACGGCAACCCGATTGCCAAGGATGATGACGACGAGGAGGAAGAAGAACAGGCCAACATGTCGCTTGCGGCCATGGAGGCGGCACTTAAGCCTCAGGTGCTCGAAGCTCTTGATATTATCGCCGACGATTATGCGAAACTGAGCGAGATGCAGGACAGCCGCATCTCGGCGACACTGAACGAAGACGATTCTTTTACCAAAGGTGATGAGGCGACTTACCAAAAGCTGCGGGCCGAGATTGTTTTGCTGGTGAATGAACTTCACCTGCACAACAACCGGATCGAAGCTCTGATTGATCAGTTGTACGGCATCAACCGCCGCATCATGCAGATCGACAGCTCGATCGTGAAACTGGCCGATCAGGCCCGTATCAACCGCAAGGAATTCGTCGATTCTTATCGCGGCCGCGAGCTTGATCCTGGCTGGCTCGAAGAGATGAGCGGCAAATCTGGTCGTGGTTGGCAGATGTTTATCGAAAGGTCGACCGACAAGGTTGAAGAGCTTCGCGCGGAAATGGCCCAAGTGGGCCAGTATGTGGGCCTTGATATTTCTGAGTTCCGCCGCATCGTGCAGCAGGTTCAGAAAGGCGAAAAAGAGGCCCGCCAAGCGAAAAAGGAAATGGTCGAAGCGAACCTGCGCCTCGTGATTTCTATTGCTAAGAAATATACCAACCGCGGACTTCAGTTTTTGGATCTGATCCAGGAAGGCAATATCGGCCTGATGA
>JABITU010000044.1 GCA_018668195.1 Tateyamaria sp.
CGGTCCACGAGCAAGCAACCGCTCTCAATCAATCTTCCACGTTACGAAGCGAAAGCGGAAAACGAACGTACAGCATCACAGCCAAGCGGATGATCTCAGGGCTTGTTTTAAAGTACCTGAATGAAGAGTGTTTTGTCATACGGCTAGGCTACGAAACAGCCCGCTCCGTCTCAAGCTAGTTTAATCTGACAGTACCGCTGGCAGGCAAAATTCAAGCTGGCGAACCTATTCCTCCCGTTTTCCACGATTTTGCAGCGGCATTGATTAGGGGTAATTTAATTAGATACGTTCACGTTCGCTGTGACGGATGAAATCAAGGTGTTCACTGCGTCTGCACCCAAATCTCGCATCATTTCGACTGGCCCTTTGGCAAATGCAAAAGCGCGACAAGCGCCAAGATCGATTGCTCCGGCGGTTGCGACCTCCTCATCGAGTTCCTGTTTCACAGCAAAGAAGATCGCGCCTTGTAGGCGATCTGCGATAGCTTGGCGCTCGCTCGCGCCGAGCGGCGAGGGAGCATCGGAAATCTCCCAGTTTTCATCAGCATCTCCAGTTGCGCTCAAGCTATAGGCGGGCTCATAAAACGGACCCAAATGCGCCAAATTGCGGACCGCAGCGAGGTTGATGCGCGGTTTGACGATGTTCATTACAAAGAATGGCCCTACCGGCACGCCAAGTACTTGTTTTGCGACGTCATCTATCTGGGCAGGCGATCCAAGGCTGTCGTCGATGCAGCGTGCGGCCTCGTTTGTATAAGGGCAAAAGAACCGGTTTAAGGCAAATCCGCTTTGATCTTTGCATTCGATCGGAATTTTCCGACAAGTGTCTAGAAATGACAGTGTCGCTGTTACAGTGTTGTCTTGGGTCACGTCACTGCGCACAACTTCTACGACCGGATTCACCTCTGCAGGACTAAAGTAGTGCAACCCACAAAAACGATCAGGATACACCAGCGCGCTCGCGATCTCGGAGACTTTCAGTGCGCTGGTGTTGGTCGCCAGATGGCAGGTTCGGGAGATAACCTGCTCTAGCTGTGAGAAAACAGATTTCTTGATATCAAGATCCTCGAACACCGCCTCGATCACCAGATCGGCGTCGCTGGCTGCGGAAAAATCAGTTGAAAATTGTAGGCACGACAGGGCATTTTCGCGATCCTGCGCCGTTATCCTTTCCTTTGAAACCTGACGGTCAAAGTACTTATGCACGCGCGCTTGTGCCCGTTCCAATGACGCATCAGATGTGTCGATCAGAACCGTCTTTATTCCGCCGCTCAACGCTGAGATCGCGATGCCGCCACCCATTGTGCCAGATCCGATGATTGCAATTTTCTGGATCACAGACATCACTTTGCCTCCGGGTTTTCTATGATGATAGCAATGCCCTGACCGCCGCCGATACACATCGTCGCAAGGCCAAAGCGCCCGCCGGTGCGCCGCAATTCGTAGATCAATTTGATCAAGATTACGGCACCGGATGCCCCGATGGGATGGCCAAGAGCAATGGCCCCGCCATTCGGGTTCGTAATTTGAGGTGGAAAGCCGAGTGCATTTGACACGGCGCAGGCTTGGGCCGCGAAGGCCTCGTTGGATTCAATACAAGACAGATCTGAAACCTTCAGACCAGCACGATCTAGGGCGAGCGTTACCGCCGGAATCGGCCCCATCCCCATCACCTCTGGCGCAACACCACCTAGGGCAGACGCGCGGATCACGGCAAGTTTGGGCATGCCATTTTTGTCCGCGACATCCTCGGATGCCAGAACAAGTGCGGCGGCCCCGTCATTGATACCCGATGCATTGCCCGCCGTTACAGTGCCGTCTTTCTTAAAGGCCGGACGCAGTTTTGCGAGATCTTCGGCCTTCAGATCAGCACGCACATGTTCATCAGTGTCAAACACCACGTCTTTGCGGCCTTGTCTGACTGTCAGAGGCAGAATTTGTTCTTTGAAATGCCCTGCCTTGATCGCAGCAGCGGCCCGCTGATGGCTCTCAAAGGCCAGCGCGTCTTGGGCGCTGCGATCAATGTCGCTTGCCGTCGCCACATTTTCCGCAGTCACGCCCATATGGCCATTGCCAAACGGGTCCGTCAGCGCGCCGGTCATCATGTCGGTGGCACTCACATCGTCCATTTTTGCACCAAAGCGCGCAGCAGACATCAAATGGCCGACGCGGCTCATGTTTTCAGCGCCACCGGCAAGAACGATATCACCGTTGCCCAACATGATCTGTTCGGCGGCGGTAATAACGGCCTGCAATCCGCTGCCGCACAGCCGGTTCAATGTCAGCGCTGGCGATGATTCGGGAACGCCTGCCCCGATGGCGGCGACCCGTGACAGGTACATATCGCGTGGTTCGGTGTGGATGACATTGCCGAATACCGATTGATTGATAAGGGCGGGAGAAACCCCTGCCCGCGCGATGGCTTCTTTGGCAACTTCGACGGCCAAATCACAGGGCGGCGAACCCGCCAGCGCACCGCCAAAATCCCCGATTGCGGTGCGGACACCGGATGTGATGACAACCTTGCTCATTATTTGATGTCCCCCAGCGGTCCATCTGCTTTTTTCCACGCGGCGACGCCACCGGATAGGTTCACCACGGGCGACAGTCCCATTTCAACGGCGACCTTGGCTGCCAGCGCCGAACGCCCGCCAGACGCACAATAAAACACATAGGTTTTGTCCTGATTGAACGCGGGCTTGTGGGCGGGGCTTTCAGGATCAATATGGAATTCCATCATCCCCCGCGACGACGCAACAGCGCCCGGAATGATGCCCGATTTAGCCTGCTCCGTCCCATCGCGCAGATCGACAAACACATGCGTGTCACTGCCAACCAGTGGCAAGGCGCCTTCCACACTGATGGCAGGGATCGCCGACAATGCCTCTTTGACGATGTCCTTGGAGCTTTTCGTGATGTTCTGGGCCATGGGGGTTTCCTTGGGATTAGATTGTGAGATCGAGCCGTGGTTTCCAGAATGGGCGGAAGAGTTCAATTTTGGGGCAGCGGTTCATGATCACCTCAAGGCCTGCGTCTTGCGCCAGTTTCGCGGCGGCATCGTCGTAAACGCCAATCTGGCCCCACAAAACCTTGGCTTTGATGGCAATCGCCTTTTCCGCAAAACCATAGAATTCCTCCTTCGGGCGGAACACGTCGACCATGTCCACGGAACGATCAATCTCTTCAAGCGAATGGTAAACCTTGATGCCGCGGATTTCGGTCAGGTTCGGGTTCGGGTTGACGGGGATCATGTCATAGCCGGTTTCATGCAGCACACGCAGCACGCCGTAGCTGAACTTGGTCTTGTCCGCACTGGCCCCGACCATGGCAATGGTTTTCACCGATGACAGAATGTCAGCTAGGTATTTGGAATCGTAGTCATAGATGTGGTCAACATCAGCTTCGGGCATCTATGCCTCCTGTTCTTTGTGCCCTACCGCTTTGCGACTTGAGGGCGGGGGCGTGGCGATATCCGCCTTGAGTTCGTGGGGTTTGAGCGGATCCAAAAACGGATTGCGGTATAGCTTGTCGTGGCTCTCGACGCCGATTTCCAGGGTGATGTCTGTCGTCGGACGAGCCACGCAAAGGATTACATAACCGTCGTTGAGCTGTCGGTTGTTCAGCGCGACTTGGCGGCGTTGGTCGACTTCGCCGGTGGTGAGTTTGGCGGCACAGGTAATGCAACCGCCGTATTTACATCCAAACGGCAGTTCGACGCCTTGATCGCGCAAGCTGTCGAGCAGCGGTTTGCGCGGATCAACCACATAGCGCGCGCCATCGCGATTGGCGATCGTCACAATCATAGCCAGATGTCACTTGTGCAATCGCCGCCGGGATAACGTGCCTCGTGGCAACGCGAGGGGCCGTTGGGTTCTTGGCCAAAGTCCACGATGAAATCGGGGTTCAGTGTCATGCCACCGTTCACCGGATCACAGTCGATCTTCACCATAACGCCGCCACGTTCGCGGATTTCGGGATAGAACTGGTTGTCCCACGTGCTGAACAAGCTGGTCGTCACATAAAGCCGTTTGCCATCAAGGCTAAGTTGGAACATCTGCGGGCCGCCGGCCATTTTGACGCCGTTGACCTCTGGTGCGCGGCCCAGCAAGCCGCCCATCCAGACCTGCCCCGTGAGGACGGGGTTGTGCGGATCAGAGATGTCGTATTGCCGCATATCGCCATGCAACCAGTTGTTCAGGTAAAGGTATTTGTCGTCCATCGAAATCAGGATGGCGGACATCACACCCGGCACGGGGATCGGCCAGTCGGGGTGGGGTTCATTGGCGACGTCAATAATCTTTTCCCACTGCCATTTGCCTGCGTCGTCTTTCCACCAGTGAATGACGTTTGACGACAGCGCCGCCCCGCAGAACCCATGGGTGCTGTCGGGATCATGGTGGAATTTGACTTCCAAAGGCAACAACCCGTCTTCGCCCAGATACATAGTTTCGACGGGCACGCGTTTCTCGAAGTCCCAAAAGTGCAGCTCGCGCCCGTATTTCAGATGCCCGACTTCCTCCAGATCGAAGCCCGGCATAAAGGTGTTTGGCGCGGCCCATTCGGAACTGACCATCACGTTGTGACGCGGCTGATACCAAAAATCATAGCCGAATTTGATGTCGCCCATGGAGTTTTCCCAGCGGCCTTGGATCTCAAAATCCTTGTTGAGATGCAGATAGCCGCCCGGTGCCTCGCCCTTGGCGTCGCCCAGCATCGAGATGATGATTTCGCTGCCCAGACAATGTACCGTATGCGGGCCGGACAGGTTCGTCTTGGACTTGATGTCGGCCCCATCGACCACCTTATGCAAACGTGGCGCACGGGGATCGGTCGCAGTGTCTACGATGTGCAGATTGTTCGAGCGCACACCCGGCAAAATCAGATACTTGCGCGACATGTTGCCGTCGTCAAAACACGACGAACAAGCATTCCAACCCATATGGTGAAGCTCGTCCCCGATGCCAGGCATTTCAAGGCGGTGAATAACTTGCGAATAGGTTGGGCTATCAGGATCGACATCCACCGTCGCCAGATAATCTGGTTTCTGGATGCCCGTGCCAGTATAGATCGCAATTGTGTACAGCAGCTTTTCGCGCGGTGCCTTTATCGCATCAGCAGGCGACGCATATCCCGGTCCACAACATTCCATCTTCTGTCCTCTCGACATTTACCCACGCATTTCGGTCGATAGAGGCCGCCAGTTTGGCTGGCGTTTTTCGACAAAGGCGCTGATGCCCTCCTCGGCATCTGGTTCCATCATATTCGCAACCATGACACGCGACGCATATTCGTAGGCATGTTCCATTGGCATCTCAACTTGCTGGTAAAATGCTTCTTTTCCGATCCGCAACGTGGTGGGGGCCTTTGCAGAAATCTTGTCTGCGAGGCTATTCACCTCAGCCTCCAGATCACCGGACGCCACAACCCTGTTCACCAAACCAAACTGCAATGCCTGATCCGCCGAGATCATGTCGCCGGTCAACAGCATCTCCATCGCAGCCTTGCGCGACACGTTGCGTGACAAGGCGACCATGGGCGTAGAACAGAAAAGACCAATATTGACCCCCGGCGTGGCAAATCTTGCGTCATCTGTTGCAACGGCCAAATCGCAACTGGCTACCAATTGACATCCGGCAGCGGTCGCAATGCCATGTACCTGCGCGATAACAGGTTTTGGGCAAGCGATAATCGCCTGCATCAGGCGCGCGCATTTCGCCATTGTGTCTTCGAAGAAAGCGCGGCCCTGATCGGGAAGGGCGCGTGCTGCGGTCAGTTCTTTCAGATCATGGCCTGCGCAAAAGCCGGGACCATTTGCTGCGATGACAATCACATGTATCCGGCTGTCCGCTCCGAGGGCGTAAATCGCACTGTGCAGTCGATCCAACATTGCAACTGACAGGCTGTTGCGCGCGTCGGGGCGGTTCATGGTTAGGCGCGCCACTGCGCCAAGTGTTTCGCAATGAACAATGTCTGCTGCAAATTCCATCGTCATTCCTTTAACAATCCACGAGCGATCACGAGTTTCATGATCTCATTGGTCCCAGCATAAATGCGTTCAATCCGGTTGTCGCGGTACATGCGTTCCAGCGGGTATTCTGCCATCACTCCGTAGCCGCCGAAAAGCTGGAGACAGCGGTCGATAATCTTGGCCTGAAGATCGGTCAGCCAGTATTTTGCCATCGACGCTTTTTCAGTCGTCAGCTTGCCTTGCAGATGCTCAGCAATACAGGCATCCAGAAACGTCTTGGCGATGGTGGCTTCGGTCGCACATTCGGCCAATACAAACTGAGTGTTTTGGAACTCGGCAATTTTTTTGCCAAAGGCCGCGCGGTCTTTGACGTATTCAACCGTCACCCGCAGCGCGCGTTCGATCCGCGCCACCGCATAGACGCCGATCAACAGGCGCTCTTGGGGCAATTGCTGCATCATCTGGGCAAACCCCTGCCCCTCTTCCGGACCAAGCAGGGCCGATGCCGGCACCCGCATGTTGTCAAAGAACAATTCAGACGTATCGTTGGACTTCATCCCCAGCTTGTCGAGGTTTCGACCCCGCCGGAAGCCCTCCAGACCATCGGTTTCCACCAGAAACAACGAGGTGCCACGCCCGCCCGCCTTAGGGTCAGTCTTGGCTGCTACAATGATCATATTCGCCAAGGCGCCATTTGTGATAAATGTCTTTGAGCCGGAAATCTTGTAGTAATTGCCATCTTTGACGGCCGTGGTTTTAATGTTTTGCAGATCAGACCCGGCTCCTGGCTCGGTCATCGCAATCGCGCCGATCAGTTCGCCAGATATCATGCGCGGCAGGATTGAATGTTTCTGCTCATCCGAGCCGTAGTGAATGAGATAGGGGATCACGATGGAGTTGTGTAAACCGCCACCCCAGCCATCAATTCCCGCCAGATTGCCCTGATAGGCAATCACTGCATCATGGGCAAAACTGCCGCCAAGGCCGCCAAATTCTTCAGGGACTTCCGCCCCCAGCAACCCCATTTCGCCTGCCTTTTCCCAAACGGCACGCGGGAAAGACCCTGCTTTCTCCCAATCCTCGTAGTTCGGCGCGCATTCGCGCGCGTAGAATTGGCGACACGCATCGCTTAGCATCTCAAGCTCGTCGTCCATCCAGTGTGAGCGGGGAAGGTCTAGTTCTGTCATCAAATACCGGCCAATTGAGTGGAGTGCGCAGGGGTTCAAATGGAAGTCTATAAAGTAGCCCGTGCCGCAGCCAATCGAATTAGCAGATACACCCATACCTAAAGTAAATGGAAACCGCCGATCTATACAAAGGCAAAAGAAATGAATAACTGTTATTCATAGAAAAACCTGAGGGCCAGCCAGCCAATGAACCTACGTCAACTCGAGGCATTCAGAGCAACCATCCGCTGTGGTTCCATCACCGAAGCTGCGAAGATGATGCATATCTCACAGCCCAGTGTCAGCAGGCTCATCGCTGATCTTGAACATTCCGCCGGATTTCCGTTGTTCTTGCGCGTTGGGCGGGGGCTGACCCCGACTGTAGAAGGTCGCCATTTTTACGAAGGTGTCGAGGGCATGTTTGTAGGAATCGACCGCTTGCAGGATTTGGCGAAATCAATTCGCACGTCGCAAGGTGGCGCGATCTCTATCGGGACGATCCAGTCCATCGCGACGATAGAGTTGCCAATCGCCATAAGCCGCCTTTATCATGAAAACCCCGACATCGAGTTTGTCGTGCAATCGCGCAATACGCCTGCAATCCTCGACGCGGTTCAGATGCGCCAGATTGATCTGGGTATTGTCGGGCGAGAGCCGGATTATGCGGGCGTCGAAGTCTTGTATCAAACGTCTGCTGCCTATGTTTGCCTGATACCCGAAGACCACCCTCTGGCCGATGAATACGGGCCGGTTGATCTTGAAGAGCTGGTCAAGACAGAGACATTTGTCACCTTTGGCGCTAGCTATCCGGACTCCATGATGTCGATAAACCCTGAACTATCTGACGAACTGCGTGCGCGGTCCCGCCTGTCCGTGGCCAATATGCCTTTGGCGGGTGCCTTGGTGCGGGAAGCGTCTGTGCTGGCCATCGCCGATCCATTTTCGGCAGAACAGGCCGTGCGAATGGGCGGTGTCGTGTTCCGGCCCATCAAACAGAAACTCACGTATTTTGTCGCTGTTGTTGCCGCCCGTCGCGAAGATCTGTCGCGCGAGGCATTGAAATTCGTCGATCTGTTTGGTCAGCAATTGCAAGCTCGGGTCGACAAGGTGGAAAGCATGAATGACACGCCATGACACCTATGGATTTCGCGCAGGTATAGGTCTGGCGTATGGGTCAGAGATGTTTTTCGATTGGTCGGCCCTGCCTAACTCTTTATAGTCTTGGGAAGCTCTTATAAATCCCCGAGGCAGTCGCGCGCATGATGCAGCAAAACAGCAGAATATTCTCGACCGAAGACGCGCGACGGCTCGCAAAACGGCGCCTGCCCCGTTTGATCTTTGACTTTATCGAAGGGGCAGCAGGGCGCGAGGTTGGCGCGGCGCGCAATGTGTCACAGTTCGATAACATCATGCTGCAACCCCGCGTGATGGCGGATGTTGCGCAGTGTGCGTTGGCGACGAAACTGATGGGGCAATTTTACAAGGTGCCCTTTGGAATTGCCCCGATGGGCATGTGCAACCTTGTCCATCCAAAGGCGGACACATCGCTGGCCGATACCGCAAAGGCGATGGATTTTCCTGTGTGCCTGTCCTCGGCGGCGTCCACCTCAATTGAGGATATGGCCCGCATGGCGGGATCGCGCGCGTGGTTTCAGCTTTACTTCGGGGCCTCTCAAGACGCATCTTTGGCGATGGTCGAACGTGCCCGTGTTGCCGGGTATGACACTCTCGTTCTGACTGTGGATGTGCCGCAAGTCTCACGAAGGGTGCGCGATCTACGCAACGGTTTCACGGTCCCTTTTGCGATGACGCCTCGCGCCTTTATGGACTTCGCAATCCACCCAAAGTGGTCCCTGCGCACGCTTGCCGCAGGTGCGCCGCGTCCGATGAATTTTACTGACAGCAATGGGGTCAACACCTTCAACCGCGGGGCAAGCCGGTCAGGGGCCGATTGGGAATTTTTGGCGGTTTTGCGGGACAAATGGCCGGGTAAGCTCGTTGTTAAAGGTGTCACATCTGCTGCAGACACCCGCCGGATTTGCGCCCTTGGTGCTGATGCAATTTACGTCTCAAACCATGGCGGAAGACAGTTGGACTCTGTGCCACCTGCAATCAGGCTTTTGCCCTTGATCCGCGCGGCAGCTGGCCCGGACTTTCCACTGCTTTTTGACAGTGGCATTCGCGGCGGAGAAGATATCGTCAAAGCCCTCGCCCTTGGCGCTGATTTTGTCATGATAGGACGCCCTGCTCTGTATGCACTGGGGGCAGAAGGCGCTGTCGGCCTGAACTCACTCCTTAAATGCTTCGGGGCAGACATCAGCGTTGTGATGGCACAACTGGGTGTGACCTCTATCAGCCAACTTGGGCCAGATGTCGTGTTTGATGACGCTGCTCTTAAGGGCGAAGACCTTGAAACAAAACCGCGGGCGGCTTTGCAGCTTGCCGCCAAAACCTAAAGTGAGACATATCAAATGACAGACCCCAAGATGATCAGAGGTGGTGCGCTGTTGGCCCGCGCCTTCAAAGAAAAAGGCGTTGAACATGCCTTCACGCTGGCGGGTGGCTTTTGCAATCCGGCCCTTGAAGGGTTCATGGAATGCCAGATGCCTGTCATCAACACGCCCCATGAACAGATCGCGGGGCACTTGGCGGATGGTCATGCCCGCATCACCCGCAAACCTGTGATTTGCCTTGTTGGTCCCGAAGGGTTTGCCAACGCCGTGCCCGCCATGTTGGAGGCCGGAGGCGAGCGCAGCCCCGTCATTTTTGTTACAGGGTCATCCACGCTCAAACGTCAGGGTGCGGGCGGCTTCAAAGAGATCGACGATGTGGCCATCGCGGCCCCCTTGGTCAAATACTCGGTCCAGATCACGGATGGTGAACGGATCAGTGAATTTGTGAACCGCGCTTGGACCGCCGCCACAACCGGTTATCCCGGTCCTGTGCATATCTCGCTGCCCGTGGACATCATGTTCTCGTCCTTTGCGCCAGACGCGGGGCTGGAAGAACGCCCGTTCAACCGTAGCGACCGCCCTGTCGCACGGGCATGGCCTGATCCTGCGGCCTTGGCTGTTGTGTTGGACAAGGTAAAAAATGCCGAACGCCCCGTCATCATTGGTGGCCACGGTGTCTGGTGGTCCAAGGCAGAGGACAGGCTTGAACAGGCCGGCAAGGCCCTGCGCCTGCCCATTTTCAACGTCCCCTACCATTCCAAACTTCTGGGTGAAGAATCCGAGGCCTATATGGGTTTGGCTGATTTCCACCAATATCACCCCTCGAAACCTGCGATCCACGAGGCCGATCTGGTGCTGATGATTGGCGGGCGTCTCGACAACCAGATGAACTTTGGCAACCCGCCGTTCTTTCCAAAGGACCAAACGCTGATCTGCATTAATGGCAGTCACGAGGAATTGGAATACAACCAAGCTGCCGATGAGGTGTTGCTGTCTGACCCCGGTGCTTTCCTTGAGGCGCTCAGTGGCGTGGGCAAAACCTGGCCCGCGTGGTTTGATCTGCAACGGACCCGGCGTGCCGCTTGGGTCGACGAATGGTACGACCATATCGAGGCCGAATCCGCAAAGCCCGGCAAGATGCATCCGCTGCAACTCTCGTTGGATGTGCAAGAGCAAATGGGTGACGATGACTGGTTGATCTTTGACGGTGGCAACACCCATTTCTGGTCTGAAATTGCGGTGAATATGGCCGGATGGCGCGGGCAAAAACTGGGCGGCATTATGCATCCCGGCAATTACTCTCTGCTGGGTGTGGGCGTGTCGTTTGGTATCTCTGCCAAGGCGCTGCACCCGGATCGCAATGTCGTCCTCATTTCTGGCGATGGAGCGTTCCTGTCGGGAGGGCTGTCGATTGAATACGCCTTTCAGGAAGGCCTGCCGATCACCATTGTCATCGACAACAACAACGGCCTTGATTGCATCAGCCAACAACAAGAACGCCTGTTCAAAAATGGAAAACACTTCGCAACCGATTTCCGCGACATCCCGTTTCATACGATGTGTGAAGGTATGGGCGGGCATGGTGAGCTGGTGGAAACACGCGACCAACTTGCACCCGCCTTGCAACGCGCCATGTCCAGCGGCAAAGTGGCCATCGTCAACGTCAAATGCCGCGGCGTGATCAGCCCGATTGTTGCAGCAACATCCGACAAGCGAGAAAAGGCTTCGATTGAATAATGGCGATGCTCACCTCACATACTCTGAATGGCACTGATGGCACCCACGCGGGTGACATCGCTGTGACGCTCACAAACCTGACCAGCGGCGCTGTCGTGCTGACCGCCGCGATGGACGACGTCGGGCGACTGTCACAAGACATCCCGTTAAAACATATTGACGTGGAGGCAACTTACGAACTGGTTTTTGACACGGGCCCGTATTGGGCTGCGCGCAAGATGCCTGCCACTGTCACGCAGATCGCCTTGCGGTTTGCCATGCCGGACCCCAAAGGCGGATATCATATGCCTGTGATCCTAAATCCCAATTCTTATTCGATGTGGATGTCTGCCTGATGGATGGTTTGAACATGTCGCGGCGCATCCGTCGCACCCCTTATACTGATCGAGTTGAGCAGTCCGGCGTGCGCGGCTTTTCTGTCGTCAATCACATGCTGTTGCCCAAGGCGTTCCAGCCAACAGTTGAACAGGATTATTGGCACCTGCGCGAACACGTCCAGCTCTGGGACGTGTCCTGCCAGCGTCAGGTCCAGATCACGGGGCCAGATGCTGCCGCCCTTGTCCAATGGATGACACCGCGCAATATCGCCCGTGCCAAGGAGGGGGATTGTTTCTATATCCCCATCATCGACGCACAGGGTGGGATGATCAACGATCCGGTTATGCTGAAACTGGCCGAGGACCACTTTTGGCTGTCTATCGCGGACAGTGACGTTCTGCTTTATGCGATGGGTTTGGCGCTGGGGCGCGGCATGGATGTCGAGATAAGCGAGCCTGACGTGTCGCCTCTGGCTGTCCAAGGCCCAAAGGCCGAAGACCTGCTGGCCGGATTGTTCGGCGCGCATATTCGCGACATCGGGTTCTTCAAATTTGGCTGGATCGAATTCCAAGGCACCCGCCAACTCATTGCCCGCTCTGGTTTCTCCCGCCAGGGCGGCTTTGAGATTTATCTGGAAGGCGGGCAACTGGGATCGACACTTTGGGACGCAATCTGGGACGCGGGCCAAGCATTTAACATCACACCCGGCTGCCCCAACCTGATCGAACGAATCGAAGGTGGATTGTTTTCCTATGGCAACGAATTCACGCGAGACAACAATCCTTTTGAAATCGGGCACGGCAAGTTCTGCGTTACCGATGGCGCCATTGACTATGTTGGTCGCGCAGCTTTGCAAAAAATCGCCGCAAAAGGGGCCGGCCGCGAAATTCGCGGTGTGGTCTTTGATGGCGGCCCCTGCCCAACTTGTTCTAAACTGTGGCCTGTGATGGTTGGGGACACCCGCGTGGGCCAGATTACTTCGGCCATCTGGTCGCCGCGATTGAAGCGCAATGTCGGGCAATCCATGATCGATCGTGAGTTCTGGGATGCGGGCCAAGCCGTAACCGTTCATTCTCAGGACGGAATGATACGGTCAGGGGAAGTCTCTGCCCTGCCTTTTGACTGATATTGCATCGCAAATTGGTACATCTATTTGATGCGCCTTTGAAACTGGCAGGGACACACGGTCCTCTGTCAGTTCCACCTTACTCAAGCCATCTGTTCCTCTGCATCCTCACGCTGAGCCACTTCAAGGTCTTGAATGGAATGGTGACACCTGATTGAATGACCGTCCGCGCTATGCTGCCATGGCGGCACATCACTGTCGCAGATCGGTCCAATCCTGCGCGGGCAACGGCGCTGGAATGGGCAGCCTTGGGCAGGCGGCGACAGTTCAACCACGTCATCAGCACTTAGCGTCGGGGCCGTATCAGGATCAGGTTCTAAAACTGCGCCCAGCAGAACCTCGGTATAAGGGTGCGACGGGGTGCTATAGACATCCGCCGATGGCCCCAATTCACACAACCGCCCCTGATATAGCACCGCCACACGGTCGGACAGCGCACGCACAACCGCCAAATCGTGGCTCACGAAAACATAGGTCGTGCCTTGCGTCGCCTTGAGGTCATTCAGCAGGTCCAAAACGGCGGCCTGAACAGATACGTCTAGCGCCGATGTCACCTCGTCACACAGGACCAGATCGGGTTCAGCGGCGAAGGCCCGTGCGATGGCAACCCGTTGTTTTTCGCCACCCGAAAGCTGGCTGGGCAAACGGTCCAGATAATGCGCGCCAAGACGGACCCGGTCCAGAATCTCGGCAGAGCGCTGGTGCAGCGCCTCCCCGGTCAGCCCAAAATACAGCTTCAACGGCTGTTCAAGAATTTGCGCAATGGTTTGGCGCGGATTGAGGCTATCATCGGGGTTTTGGAAAATCAGCTGAATCTTGCGCAGATGATCCGGGCTACGCTGTTCAACCTTTGGTGCCAACGCACCTTCGTCGGCTACAGTAATCTTGCCACCAGATGGCGGAAGTAACCCTGCGATAGTCTTGAGAATTGTCGACTTTCCTGACCCGCTTTCCCCCACAAGGCCCAGCGTTTCGCCCTTCGCAATGGTGATTTCGATACCATCAACGGTAGGGACATAGTCGCCGTCCCTGCTCAGGATTTTGTCGAGCAGCCCAGGCCGGCGATAGCTGATCGCCACGTCTTGCAAATGCAATGCCGCGGGCGCGTTTTCGTCAAGGGTTGCGGGGATTGCGCCGCCGCCAACCAAGGACAGTTTATGGGCGTCCTGATGATGAAAACACCGCACAGCTTCGCCGCTCGGCAGGCGTTCAAGATCAGGGCGTCGATCGCGACATGCGTCTTGCGCCAAGGCGCATCGATCAACAAAGGAACACCCGTTCCCCACGCCACCCGGCGACGGAGGGCGACCATCCAATGCAACCGGCAAACGTGGATCGCTGAGCTTTGGGATTGAGGCCAAAAGCCCGCGCGCATAAGGGTGGATCGGTGCCTTTAGCACCTGTCGCGCAGAGCCTTCCAGCACGACCTCACCCGCATACATCACCACAACACGGTCACAGACCCGCGCAATCGCGCCAAGATCGTGACTGACATAGACCATCGCCATGCTGCGATCCCGCGCAATATCGCGGAGCAATTCAAGGATATGGGCTTGCGTTGTGACATCGAGGCCAGTGGTTGGCTCGTCCAACAACAGCGCTGTTGGTTCACCCGCCAATGCCATCGCGATTGCCGCGCGTTGTTGTTGCCCACCTGACAACTCATGTGGAAAACGGGTCATGATCGCCTGTGGATCAGGCAAGCGCACTTGTCCGAGTAGTTCCACAGCTTTGGCTTGGTATTGTTCTTCTGCCACCTCAGAATGCAGGCGCAATGCTTCAATAAGCTGCGCGCCAATCCGCAAGGTCGGCGTCAGGGATTGTCCGGAATTCTGCGGGATCAGCGCCAGTTCGCCGCCTCGAATTTTCTCAAGCTCGGTGCGGGTGCGGGCGAACATATCTTGCCCCTGAAAAGTGACCGAACCCTCGAGCAACCTCAGCCCTCGTTTCAGATAACCCATCGCCGCGAGCGCCAGCGTAGATTTGCCTGACCCGCTTTCGCCAACGATGCCGATGCTTTCGCCCGCGTTCACCGTTAGGTCGATGTTGCGCAGCACTTGCAGGGTTGCACCAGACATGCCCGTGAACCCAATCGAAATATTTCGCATGTCAATCAATGGTGTCGTCATACCGGTGCCTTTTGTGCGCGATCAATGCCAAGAGCTTTGGCCAAGGCGTCAGCGGTTAGGTTGATCCCGATGATCAATGAAGACAGCGCAATGACTGGCCCCAGGACACCCCAGGGGGCAAAGGACATAAAGCCACGCGCATCGGCAATCATCAGGCCCCAATCAGGTGTTGGTGGCGACACGCCAAAGCCAAGGAAAGACAGGGATGAAAAAGCCAGCAGCATCCATGACCAGCGCATCGCGCCTTCGACCATCAGCGTGTCCAGCACATTAGGTAGCAATTCATGGCGGATAATCGTCATGCGGCTGTGCCCCCGCGCCCTTGCGGCTGACACGAAATCGCGCGCAACGACATCATGTGTCGCAGCACGCGCGATGCGGATCACAGGGATGCCGTAAAAGAAAGCCAGTGTCGGGATCAACACTTCGATGCCCGTGCCAAACGTCACGATCAGCACCAGCATTTTCAGGATCCACGGCAGCGACAGGAACGCATCTACAACACGCATCAAAACCTCGTCTACGCGCCCGCCAATCAGCCCAAAGAAGATGCCAACAAGTCCACCCCATGCGACCGCGATCGGCGTCGCAACGCCCGTGACCAACAGCGCCTCGCGCCCACCAAGCAAGACACGCGTAAACACGTCGCGGCCTAGATGATCCGTGCCCAACCAATGGGTGGCCTCTGGCCCTGTGAGCATCATCGCACTGTTCATCGCCTTGTAGTCATAGGGCACAATCCATGGGCTGACCAAGGCCAGCACAACATGGAAGACCACCAAGAACAGACCAATCGCACCAGAGGGACGCGAGACAACATCTCGCAACACCGAAAGGGTCCGCATCAAACGGGTGTTTTGCTGTGGAGTTACTGCTGTAAGGGTCATCCGCGCCTCATATGCAATGTGCGCAACCGAGGGTTGGCAAACATGGTCAGGATATCGGCCGATAGGTTCACACAAACGTAAACCGTCGCGACGATCAGGGCGATGGCCTGCACAACAGGCAAGTCGCGGTCAGAAATGGCGTCAATCATCATCCGCCCCAAACCGGGGTAGTTGAACACAACTTCGATCACGACAACGCCACCAAGAAGCCAAGCTATCGTCAAAGCGACAACATTGATCGCGGGCAAAAGCGCATTCGGCAATGCGTGCCGGAAAACGATGCGCCAATACGGCACACCTTTGAGGGTCGCCATCTGGATATAGTCGCCTGCCATGACCTCTATTAC
>JABITU010000045.1 GCA_018668195.1 Tateyamaria sp.
CCTTCTTTGGTCCAAAAGTATGCGCAAAATGCACCGAGGATAATCCAAGCAGCCAATCCGACACTCAGTGCACGGGATGCAAACAACGCACCGATTTCCGTTGGAACGGGGCCTGTGAACTCAACTGGTTGTGGTGCACCAATGATGTGGGGCAGCAGCAGAAGCACAATCGCAGCGCCAACGCCAACCATTGTGAAGTGGAAGGCGATCAACCACATCGCGATTGCAGCTGTCGCAACTGTCGCAAACCACCAGTACTGGCGCAGCAGCACATCGGCTGCCGCAACACCCGGTACTTCAGGGGGCAACGAAAAGGCTGGTGCAAGGTGCGCTGCAATGAAGCCCATAAGGCCCCAGATCATGCCGTTGCGCAGGGTGATGTCGGCGCCACGTTCTTCTGCAATGCCCATGAGCGCCACAAGGATCATCGCATAACCGCAGTAGGTCAGCATGGTGAACAGAACAGAAAGGAGATCACGCATGGGATCAAACCCACTCACGTCTTGGATTGCCAAAATGGGAGCGGCACCAAAATGCACCAAGGTGCCAGTTTCATAAAGTTCAGCGTGCAATAACACAGGTTGCACGAACGCATACTGCAACAGGGCGATCAACAACCCAGCCGTAGCGCCAGCGAACAACGCGCTGGTTACAATGCGTGCAAACATTTTAGTGGCAGGGGAAGCCAGTTGCGTGACGCACGTCGTGTGCCGCATCGTGCAATGCTGCTGCTTGAACGTGGCCAGTGACGGCAATAACGCCTACGCCAAGGATCAATGCGAAAAATGCAGACGCCAAACCTGTGCGGCTGGCTGATGTGTGATCTTCTAGGGTCATAGTTGCTGCAGTCGTCTTCATTGGTCTTCTCCTTACTGTCACACCCGACAGATTTAATTACGTTTCAGCCCGGCAGGTCTCCTGGCTTGCGTGTCATCACGTGGTTTCGACCTTCCCCACCAAATAGGGTGAGTGGCAAATTCGAAACCCGCTCTTCGCATACAGTCGCGGGGGCGGCCTGGGATTTGGTTGACTTAAACCTAACCCAATTCCCTCTTCGTTCATCGACAAAACCGACGAACACCAAGCCCTTTACGTCTACAACCCCATCCGTGAGTCGCACAAGGGACAACTTAATCCCGAAGGCTATTCTGGCCGTTTACGACGTAATAAGTACGCATCCATGATCCATCCATGGGCGGCGCGTGCTTTTTCACGGGCCGAAATGATCTCGTTTTTGACAAGATCAAGCGGGCCAGAGCGGATGATTTGATTCTCCATCCCCAGATATGCGCCCCACCAGATGTCAAAATCTGCACCATTCAGTGTTTGAAATGCACAGTTGCCATCGAGCATAAAAATGGCGCTGTCAGCACCTTTGGGCCAACCGTTATCGCGCAACTGTCGCCCGGTGGTCACAACAAAGGGTGCCCCTATTTCATTCACAGGGATTGCGTGGGCTGCAGTCAAAACTTGAAGCGTTGTGATACCCGCAACGACGCGAACTTTTGGATAGGGTTTGAGACGCGAGGCAATGCGCAGCGAACTGTCATAAAGCGATGGGTCGCCCCAGATCAACAACGCCGCGCGTTCAGTTTTACCTGCGGCCTTGATCCAAGCATCCGCGATTGCATCGTGCCACAGATCAACGTTTTCTAAATAGTCACCATCTGATTTACGCACGGGCAGATCAAATTCGATAATCTGTGGGCCATCGCCCACTACAACCTTCGCAACAATCTGTCGGCGCAGATCAGCAAGGTCGGATTTTTCACCGCCCTTACGGGGGATCAGAATCGTTGTCGCCTCTTGGATTGCGCGTGCGCCCTCAAATGTAAGGTGGTCAGGATTGCCGGTCCCGATGCCGATGAGCGTTAGGCTATCCATCGTCGTAATCTGTCGCCAAAGGACCGTATAGGATCAGGGCTGGATTCGGTGAAAACTCTGCCAGAAGTTCCTTTGCCAATTCCGAAACTGTGGTGCGCTTTAACGACTGTTCTGGTGTGCTGACGGCTTCGGCCAAAAGGGCGGGTGTGTCACGTGGCAAACCATGCGCGATCAATTTTTCAAGCAAGGCCGGAAACGTCCGTTTACCCATGAACACCACGGTTGTTGCCATAGGATCGGCAAGTGCCACTAGATTCGCATCATTAGGCAAAGTGCCATCCACATCATGCCCAGTCACGAACTGCACGCGGCGTGCCGTCATTCGGCGGGTGAGGGGAATGCCTGCCGCGGCCGCAGCAGCGCAGGCTGATGGTATGCCAGGGATGATTTCGTAAGGAATGTCCGCTTCGCGCAGCGCTACAATCTCTTCCTCAAGGCGCCCAAACATTCCGCCATCGCCACTTTTTAGGCGTACAACACGTGCGCCTGTTTGCGCATACTCAACCAACAATTGACTGACATGGCTTTGCTTAGGGGATGCGCGACCTGCGCGTTTCCCAACGCCGACCAAATCGGCACCCTTGCCAGCATGTGACAGAATAGGACCGGATGACAGGTCATCAAACAAAACAGCGTCCGCTGTCTTTAAACGGTCCACCGCTTTCAAAGTGAGCAATTCAGGATCGCCAGGTCCAGAGCCGACGAAGCTTACAAAACCGGTCATTTAGCTGGCCTCTGCAATCAGGTGAAAGAAGGTGCCTGTGACGTTGCCATTGATGGAGCCGGTTTCTGGAACTGGATTGCCTTCTGCGTCCAAGACTTCGGCCAGTGGTGAATCAGGTTCCTCTAGAATGGTGGAATAATGGAACTCATGGCCACGCAATGCTTCACCCGTGATAAACCCCGGCATAGGTGCAATCAAATGCGCTTTGCGGTAGCCAAGGTGGAACTTGCGCTTTTCATAGCTGGTGACAAGGCCAAGAAGGCCTAGCATTTCGTGGCTGTTCCCTTCCTTGTCGACCAAGGTTTTACCCAACGCCATGTAGCCGCCACACTCCCCGTGCACAGGTCGTGTTTTGGCGTGTTCGATCATCGCTTTGCGAAACTTAGACGCGGCGGCCAACGCACCTGCGTGTAATTCGGGGTATCCACCGGGCAACCAAACCAGATCCGCGTCATTGCCAGGTGCTTCATCGGCAAGTGGTGAGAACGGAATGATCTCTGCCCCATGCGCCCGCCATCCAGCGACTAGGTGCGGGTAGGTGAATGAGAATGCAGCGTCCTGAGCCAACGCGATCCGTTGCGCAGGTGGTTTAGGCAGTTGGCCTGCTGGCAATGGGTCGCCACCTGTCGCTGCGGCTTTGATCGCCTCTAAATCCACGTTCTCGCGCAGGAAGTTGGCATACCCAGAAATCGCCGCTTCAAGGTCGGGATGTTCTATCGCTTGGATTAGTCCAAGGTGGCGTTCAGGCAACGCAAGATCGCCGCGGCGGGGCAAGCTCCCTAGCACCTTAATACCGTGTTTCTCCATGCCCAATCGGGTCAGGCGTTCGTGGCGTGGTGACGCCACACGGTTCAGGATCACACCTGCGAAATTAAGATCGGGATTGTACTTGGCAAAGCCCAAAGCTGTTGCCGCCGCAGACTGTGCTTGACCGCTGACATCAATCACAAGGATCACGCCCCAGCCCATTTTGGCTGCAGTCTCTGCGCTGGTTCCGTGCCCTGTTGCACCCGGTTTCGCAACGCCATCATACAGGCCCATCGACCCCTCAGCGATCACGATATCTGATCCTTCAGCTTGCGCTGAAATCGCGCCCAACAGTGACGGGTTCATCGCCCATGTATCAAAGTTGAATGAGGGCCTGCCAGCTGCTGCGCGGTGAAACGCAGGGTCAATATAATCGGGACCACTTTTGAAGGGCTGAACGTTCAAGCCGTCCTCAGCCAATGCCCGCAGCAATCCCAACATGACAGTTGTTTTGCCGGTGCCCGAACTGGGGGCGGAAATGAGTAGGCCTTTGGGCGTATTATTCATCGTCAGGACTCCAGCTGGCCCAAGGGCTGTCAGCAGTTTGAGGGCGATAACGGCGGTCATAGTCAGTCGC
>JABITU010000046.1 GCA_018668195.1 Tateyamaria sp.
GAATCCCAGCTGGTCAAATGCATATGTACATCACTGGTCGCCATGATTCGCAGCTGACCATACGGTGGGGATGACTGACTGCTCTCGGTTATGTCCATCAGCTCGAAGGTGGTTTAAGTCTTATTAAAGGCAAGTGCGAATTAGAATAATTCAGCGTTGGTGCGCTGCCATTGCACCTTGGCCGCGGTCATGTAAAGCGTTGCTACACCACGGGTATAAAAAGGGCTTTGATGATGCGCCATGCGGAAACAGTAACATTCGGTGGCTCAGGATTGGACCGCGCAGGCGATCTGCGCAGCGACGCGGCGGCCCTTGCTGATGCTGTGGCCCATCCTGATGCGCGGACCATACTTCTGTGGCGGGGCAAGGTTTTGATTGCGCGCATGCGTCCGGCCCATGTCTTGCGCGTGCCTTTGAACCATCCTGCCTTGGACGATGCAGGCTCTGATCGTGTCTTTCTGGGCCGCGAAGATGGTGTGCCGTTGTTCGCGCATACTCTGTCTGCGTGGGAGCCCGATGATCTGGATGCATCTGAGATGGGCGCCTTTCTGGACCCCACAGAACAGCATCATCCGGCTTTTGAACCAATAGAAGTGTTTGCGGAACTGCGTCGGGTCATGACTTGGCTTTCGCCTCGCGATGCAGAGGTGGCTGCCACGGCAAAGGCTGTGTTTAGTTGGCATGACAGCCACCCGTTTTGCTCAAAATGCGGAGAACTGTCCGAAGTGACTCAAGGCGGCTGGCAACGAACGTGCCCGGCGTGCGGCGCCCATCATTTTCCCCGCACTGATCCTGTGGTTATCATGCTTATCACGCATGGCAATTCGGTTTTGATGGGCCGTTCGCCCGGCTGGCCTGAAGGGATGTATTCGCTGCTGGCAGGTTTTGTCGAACCGGGTGAAACCCTTGAAGCGGCGGTGCGCCGTGAAGTATTTGAAGAAGCCGGCGTGACCGTTGGTGCAGTCAACTACCTTGCGAGCCAGCCCTGGCCCTTTCCTGCGTCGCTGATGTTTGGATGCCTCGGGCACGCCACCAGTCAAAAGATTACCATTGATCCTTCTGAAATTGAGGATGCAATGTGGGTCACTCGCGAGGAAATGATGGACATTTTTGCTGGCGAACATCCAACGATCTTGCCTGCACGCAAAGGGGCCATAGCACACTTCTTGATTGAAAATTGGCTTGCGGATACCCTAGACTAAATGGAAGCTGTAGAAAAACGTAACGACAGGTGCGCTCAATGAAGTTTTCATCGCGGGAAGATATTGGAGTTCCGATAGAGCAGTTGTTCTTGGAATTGTGCGATTTTGAAACGCTCTCGCGCAAAGCCATGCATCACGGAGCAGATGTGCAGCGCGTCGACACGCGGTCTACACTAGGTACTGAGATGCGTTGGAAAGTCGCGTTCATGCTGCGCGGGCGCAAACGTGAACTAGACATAGAGCTGGTGCACTTTGATAAACCTAACGAACTGGTATTTGAGGCCAAATCATCCGAACTAGACGGCAGGTTCACGGTTGAGTTGATCGCTCTTTCTCGTAGTCGTACCCGAATGATCGTTGCGATTGAAATGAAACCGCTAAGCTTGTCTGCGCGTTTGTTGATGCAGTCACTAAAACTCGCAAAGAAGACGTTGACGACGCGGTTCAAACTGCGGGTGAGAAATTATGCCAATTCTCTCGAAGAACAGATACAGGATTTAGCTTAGAGCGCTTTGTGAAAAACTAGAAACGTTTGTTGCGACCTGACACGTCAGTTATCTCTGCAAACGCCATAGGGCAAAACAAAGTTTTTGCCGTGTTGATTAACTGGTGGGAAATTAACAGTCCAACGGGGTCAAAGTCTGTATCCTTGACGTAATTAATGCCGGCCGTCTGCCGCAGGGTATACACCCAAAATATCCAGCTGATTGGTAAAATAGTCTAGTTCCTCAAGCGCGCGCGCGACGGCCGGGTCGTTGGGGTGGCCCTCGATATCAGCATAGAATTGGGTTGCAGTAAACGTTCCACCGACCATGTAGCTTTCAAGTTTGGTCATGTTGACGCCGTTGGTCGCGAACCCTCCCATAGCTTTGTATAAAGCGGCGGGAATATTTCTGACCTCAAAGACAAAGGTTGTTATCATTGTATCGCAACGCGGTGTCCAATCGGGTTCCGGTGACATAAGCAAAAAACGGGTGGTGTTGTGCCCTTGATCCTCAATATCGCGGGCAAGCACATCCAGCCCGTGAATTTCTGCAGCAACTTCGGAGGCCAGAGCACCAACGCCTAACTCGTTAGCTTGCGCAATTTCCGCAGCAGCGCCAGAGCTGTCTGCAGCTGGTTCAGACGAAATTCCATTGGCATTCAAAAAGGCCCGCGCTTGCGGCAGCAGCACCAGGTGCGCGCGCACATGCTTGATGTCATTTAGAGACTGGCCAGCTACGGCCATCAGTGCAATCCGAACTCGAACGAATGCTTCGCCTACAATGTGTAAACCGCTTTTGGGCAGCAGACGGTGGATATCGGCGACGCGGCCGTAAGTGGTGTTTTCCACTGGCAACATCGCCATGTCGGCATGGCCGTCGCGCACGGCGACGATGACGTCCTCAAATGTGGTGCAGGGGATTGGTATGGATAAAGGTCGGGCTTTTAGGCATGCTTCATGGCTGTAAGCCCCTAAGTGCCCCTGGAACGCAATTCGCTGTGACATTCTTGTTTCCCTGCCGCATTGCTCTGCCGTTTTTTTAGACAGGGCGTTTGGTCGCGGTTAGTATAGGTTGCCAGCGTCAAGGGGAAGCAATAGATAGCCGTGCGAGCGAAGACCATTAGTCACGGAAGCGTAATACACATGTTCGACACGATGACCTTTACCAAAATCGCCGGAAGCCTATGTGGCGCGCTGCTTATTCTACTGTTGGGGAAGTGGGCAGCCGAAGAGATGTACCACATGGGAAGCCATGGTGGTGAACAAGCTTACGTGATTGACACAGGCGTTGAAGAAGAGACCGAAGAGGTGGCCGAAGTGCCATTTGCCGAAATATTAGCACTCGCAGACATTGGTTCCGGAGCAAAAGTGTTCCGCAAATGTAGCGCCTGCCACAAACTAGAGGACGGCGCGAATGGCACAGGCCCACATCTTTACGGGGTTGTTGGCCGAGACATCGCAACGGTCGCCGATTATGGATCATACTCCAGCACCCTTTCTGACATGGGTGGGGCATGGACGGCAGAAAACCTAAATGGTTTTCTCGAAAACCCCAAGCAGTGGGCAAAAGGCACTTCCATGGGCTTTAATGGCCTTGCAAAGACTGAAGACCGTGCTGACCTGATCGCTTATTTGGACTCGCTTGACGAGTGAACCACGCTGTTTGAACGATGAAAGGCCGCGCGCTTACATGCCCGCGGCTTTTTTTGTGCTTAATTATTACAGTGCACTCACAAAACAGGCATAAAATGGCGATTTCTAAAGTTGCATATTGGCGAGTGCCACAGGTAGCCTACCTTAAAAAGAAAAGATCGACGATCTGTTCAAAAAGGAGAGACTGATGCGCAAGAACTATCCCGCAATCCGCACCTTTGCCCGCGTCAAAATCGATAGAAACAGGTTTGCGATTTGGTGGGCACTTAGTATTCTTGGTCTGCTGGTTTCTTTTTGGGCGGCAACTATGGCTCGTGCCGACGGGCATGAGACAATTATCTCAGCTCATGGATATTCGTTTTATGGCGATCTGACCTACCCCGAGGATTTTAAGCATTTCAGCTACGTAAACCCCAATGCGCCAAAGGGCGGCGAAATCTCGCTTGGGACGGTCGGCACGTTCGATTCGATGCACCCCTACACCCGTAAGGGACGGGCAGGGGCTTTGTCTTCGTCTATTTACGAAAGCTTGCTGGGGGATGGGGTGAACGGCACGTCAGCCCCTGCAGACGTATATGGTGAGTATTACGGACTGCTTGCAGAGCGGATGGAATATGATGAAGGCAAGAACTGGGTCATCTTCTATATGCGCCCCGAGGCGCGCTTTTCTGACGGCACCCCGTTGACCGCACGCGATATCGCATTTTCGCACAATCTGCTGCTCGAAGAGGGGCTGAAATCTTATGCGGACGCCGTGCGCAAGCGCATCCCCAAAGTCGAAGTTCTGAATGATCACACGATTAAGTTCTATTTCACCGAGGGCATCTCGCGACGGTCATTGATCGATCAAGTCGGTTTTGTGCCCGCATGGTCCCAGAAATGGTATGAGGAAACTGGCGCTGGGCTGGACGAAAGCCGCCTTGAAATCTCTCCTGGGTCGGGCCCTTATGTGGTGGACACCGTGGATGTGAACCGGCGCGTGGTGTACAAACGAAACCTCGATTACTGGGCAAAGGATTTACCATTCAACGTGGGCCGCAACAATTTTGATTCGATCCGGATCGAATATTTTGGTGATGCGGAAGCCGCTTTTCAGGCGTTTCTTGCAGGCGAATTCACTTTCCGAAGTGAAAATGATTCCAAAAAGTGGGCAACCGGCTATGACAATCCGAAAGTCCTGAGTGGCGCGATCAAAAAGGCCGATTTGCCAGACGGTTCCCCGCCGACACCAACGGGTATCGTTTTCAACCTGATGCGTCCGCAATTGAAAGATCGCCGTGTACGCGAGGCGATTGCTTTAGCATATAATTTTGAGTGGACAAATGCATCGCTGCAGTATGGGCTTTTCAAACAGCGTGCCTCGTTCACGCAAGACACGCCGCTGATGGCCACTGGCCTGCCTGAGGGGGCTGAACTGGCGTTCCTGCAAAGCCTTGGTGATCTTGTCCCAGATGAAATGATGACCCGAGATGCTCGTTTGCCCCACACCTCAAGCGAAACCCGCCTGTTCGACCGTGGGAATGCGCGCGCGGCTATGGCGCTGCTTGATGATGCCGGATGGCTGGTGGGCGACGACGGCATGCGCCGAAATGCAGCGGGCGAAAAGATGTCGTTGAATTACCTTTTCAACTCCTCATCTCCAGATACACTAAGCGGTGCGATGGAGAACTTTGTGTCAAACGTGCGCAAGCTGGGCATCGAGATCGAGTTGGAAAAGGTTGATCCGTCGCAATACACGTCGCGCGAACGGGATCGTGACTATGATCTGGTGTTTGATGCCTACGCGTCTTTTCTGGGTACTGGCACCGGTTTGATGCAACGTTTTGGATCAGAGGCCGCAGAATTTTCTCTGTTCAACCCTGCGGGCCTTGCCAGCCCTCTGGTTGACGCGATCATCGAGGCCTCGCTGGCGGCCGAGACCCGATCTGACGAAGACGCATCGCTTATGGCGCTCGACCGTGCGTTGCGGCACGAATTCATCATGATTCCGGTCTGGTATAACCCATCCTACTGGGTCGCGTATTACGATATGTTCGAACACCCTGAAACGATCCCGCCTTATGCGCTGGGGCAGCTGGATTTCTGGTGGTACAATGAAGAAAAGGCCGCAGCCCTTAAGGCGTCAGGCGCGCTGAGGTAAATATATGGGCCCTTATATCCTGCGCAGGCTGCTCTTGGTCATTCCGACCTTGTTGGGCATTCTGTTGGTCAATTTCACGCTGACGCAGTTTGTTCCCGGTGGTCCGGTTGAACAGGCGATCGCGCGTGCGCAGGGTGAAGGCGATGTGTTTGGTGGGTTTGCTGGTAATAATAACGATGCGGGCGCTGACGAACTGAACACGGTGTCCGACAGCACCTACGTGGGCGCGCGTGGCCTGCCGCCTGAATTCATTGCAGAGCTTGAGCGCGAATTCGGTTTTGATAAGCCGCCCCTGCAACGGTTCTTGAATATGTTGTGGAACTACGCCCGGTTTGACTTTGGGGAAAGCTATTTCAGGTCGATATCCGTTATCGATCTGGTCATAGAGAAATTGCCTGTTTCAATTACGTTGGGTTTGTGGTCGACGATCATTGCCTATTTGGTGTCGATCCCGCTGGGCATCAGAAAGGCCGTTAGGGACGGTACCCCGTTTGACACCTGGACCAGTGGCGCGATCATTGCGGCTTATGCTATTCCCGGCTTTCTGTTTGCCATCCTTTTGCTGGTCATGTTTGCGGGTGGTACATATTGGCAGATTTTCCCGTTACGCGGGCTGACCTCTGACAATTTTGACGACCTGAGCGCGTGGGGTAAGATTATTGATTATTTGTGGCACATTACGCTGCCGGTTCTTGCAGGTACCATCGGCGCGTTTGCAACGCTGACGCTTTTGACCAAGAACAGCTTTCTGGACGAGATCAAGAAACTTTATGTGATGACCGCGCGTGCCAAAGGGCTGTCCGAGCGTCAGGTGCTGTATGGCCATGTCTTTCGCAACGCGATGCTGATCGTGATCGCGGGGTTCCCGGCGGTCTTTATCGGTGTTTTCTTTGGCGGATCCCTGATCATCGAGACGATTTTTAGCCTTGATGGATTGGGGCGGCTTGGGTTCGAAGCCGCGGTTGCACGCGACTATCCGATTGTGTTCGGAACGCTATACATCTTTGGCTTGATGGGGCTTTTGGTCGGAATTCTGTCAGATCTGATGTATGTGTTCGTCGATCCGCGCATCGATTTTGAGCGTAGGGAAGGCTGATGGCGTTGTCCCCGCTCAACCAACGACGCTGGCGGAATTTTCGCAAAAACCGCAGGGCCTATTGGTCGCTTTGGATCTTTGGGGTCCTGTTTGGCCTAAGCCTATTTGCCGAGTTCTTAGCCTACGACAAGCCCATCCTGATCCGGTATCAGGGTTCATTCTACGCGCCAATCTGGAATTTTTATGCCGAAACGGATTTCGGCGGCGATTTTCAGACAGAGGCATCCTATCGCGACATTGAGGTACAGTGCCTTATCCGTTCAGGTGGGCTGGATATATGTTTCGATGATCCCGAAGGTGTCATTGCGGATGCTGCGGATGGCATTGTCGACGGCGAACCGGTTAGAAAGGGATGGGCGCTTTGGCCGCTGATCCCCTATTCATATGACACGGCTGTCGACAGGCCCGGTGCTGCGCCGCTGCCGCCCAACGGCGAGAACCTGCTGGGCACGGATGGCACTAAGCGGGACGTTTTGGCGCGTGTTATTCATGGGTTCCGGCTTTCAGTTTTGTTCACGCTAATTGTGACAGGCGCATCTGCTGCTATTGGAATCCTCGCAGGTGCTGTTCAGGGGTACTTTGGCGGCAGAACTGACCTTATCTTTCAGCGTATCATCGAAATCTGGTCATCAACACCAAGCCTTTATGTGATCATCATCATGTTTGCCATTTTGGGGCGCAGTTTCTGGCTTTTGGTGTTCTTGCTGGTGCTATTTGGCTGGGTCGGCCTCGTGGGTGTGGTGCGTGCAGAATTCCTGCGAGCGCGGAACCTCGAATATGTGCGGGCCGCACGGGCGCTTGGTGTGGGCAATCTGACGATCATGTTCCGTCACATGTTGCCCAACGCGATGGTTGCCACGCTGACGATGCTGCCGTTCATCATCACGGGAACGATTTCGTCCTTGGCGGTTCTTGATTTCCTAGGGTTTGGCTTGCCTTCGTCCTCTCCATCGTTGGGCGAACTGACTTTGCAAGCCAAGCAGAATCTTCAAGCACCCTGGCTGGCCTTTACTGCCTTTTCCGTTTTTGCGCTGATGCTGAGCCTGCTGATTTTCATTTTTGAAGGCGTCCGTGATGCGTTTGATCCACGAAAGATCTTTTCATGACGGCGTTGTTGGAAGTGAAAGATCTACGCGTTGCGTTCCGTCAGGACGGCACCCTGACCGAGGCAGTCAAGGGCGTATCATTTACCGTTGATCGGGGCGAGACCGTCGCGCTGGTTGGCGAATCTGGTTCAGGCAAGTCTGTTTCGGCCTTGTCGACGGTTTCATTGCTGGGAGACAGCGCTGAAGTCTCCGGTTCAGTCACCTATGACGGACAGCAGATGATTGGCGCGGATGAACGTTTGTTGCGCAAGGTGCGGGGAAACGACATATCCTTTATTTTCCAAGAACCGATGACATCGCTGAACCCGCTGCACACGATTGAAAAACAGTTGGGCGAGAGCCTTGCGCTGCATCAGGGTATAATGGGGGCTGCCGCACGTGGGCGCGTTCTTGAATTGTTGAACAAAGTCGGAATTCGCGATGCCGAGACGCGTTTGACGGCTTACCCTCATCAATTGTCAGGTGGTCAGCGGCAGCGGGTGATGATTGCTATGGCGCTGGCTAACAAGCCTGATATCCTAATCGCAGATGAGCCGACAACGGCACTGGACGTGACCATTCAAGCGCAAATTCTGGATTTGCTGGCAGAGTTGAAAGCCACCGAAGGGATGGGACTGCTGTTCATCACCCACGATCTGGGGATCGTACGGCGTTTTTCTGACAAGGTCTGCGTCATGCAGAATGGGTTGATCGTCGAGGCTGGTATAACTTCCGAAATCTTTGACGCGCCTCAACACCCATATACTCAGACGCTTTTGGCCGCAGAACCCAAGGGCCGACCACAGCCAGTACCTGAAAGCGCTGAGGTGGTTGCCCAAATCGAAAATCTGAAAGTTTGGTTTCCAATAACTGCCGGACTGATGCGCCGCACGGTAGGTCACGTGAAGGCGGTGAATGCCGCATCGTTTGAGCTTCGCAAGGGTGAAACTGTTGGCATCGTAGGAGAAAGTGGTTCTGGGAAGACGACGCTGGCGCTTGCAATCATGCGCTTAATCGCCTCGGAGGGTCGTATTATTTATATGGGCCAGGATATACGTGGATGGCCCGTTCGTGATCTGCGGCGATTGCGCAAGGATATGCAGATCGTGTTCCAGGATCCTTATGGGTCGCTGAGCCCGCGCATGACTTGCATGCAGATCATTGCCGAGGGCCTTGGTGTGCATGGTGTCGAAAATGGCCGCCCGGTGCGCGAAGTTGTGGCGGAAGTCATGACAGAGACAGGCCTTGACCCAAACACGATGGACAGGTATCCGCACGAATTTTCAGGCGGGCAGAGGCAACGGATCGCGATTGCACGGGCCATGGTGCTGCGACCCAAGTTGGTGGTGCTGGATGAGCCGACGTCGGCGCTGGACATGACGGTTCAGGTTCAGATCGTGGAGTTATTGCGCGGCTTGCAAAAAAAATATGGGCTCGCGTTTTTGTTCATCAGCCACGATCTCAAGGTGGTGCGCGCGATGAGCCACAATGTTCTTGTGATGAAGCAGGGTGACATCGTTGAACAAGGTACGGCTGACGATTTGTTCGAACGACCGCAAACCGACTATACGCGGTTGTTGCTGCAAGCCACACATTAAAGACGCTGGACGACGCTCTTTGGCCGCATACGCGGCAAAGACGCCCCGCCCACCGTCCCTTGATACTGCTCAGGACGGGTCGATCATGAAGCAGACGGCATTTCGTGCTTGCAACCTGCGACATGCAAGGTCGGCTACTTCGTGTGTCATACCTATGAAATTTGCATCGAACCCCTGAGGGCGCTGCACCACTTTGCGACGGCTGCCATCAAGCGAAGACATCTCGGTGAGGGCGGTTTGTAGCAGCACCTGCTCTGCCTTATACCTGCTCGGGTATCGACCAACATTTACGCCCCAGTGTCCTCCGCCAGAGGTGGTTGGTCTGATGATAATTGTTGAGTTCTGTTCGGTATTGGCAAGCACAATACTGCTGGGCCGTGCCTTGGGCCTGATAGTTGGTGCGACGATGGCAGGTGGGGGCGTATCTTGAGCGGCCTGAACGGCTGTATGGATGTCATTTGGCAAGACGGTGGGCGTGACCGGAGCCTTTACATCTAACACTATATCGGACTTGGTTTCGCTTGGGCGAAGTTTGGGGCGGTAGGAAACCTTGACAGCACTAATACGTAGAATGGACTTTCCGGCACTTTTGCTTGTGTTGTATTTGCCCGCAACAACGGTGTTCTCTGGTTGATAGGCTGCCTTGGAGGGTTTGCGTATCACCGCTTTGCTGGGAGCGCGACGAAAGCCCATATCTAGAAGTTCGGCTACCCTCGCATTACGTGACGCGGTAGATTTTCCGCCGAATACGGTTGCAATGACGCGCTCGTTACCGCGCTCTGCCGAAGCTACAAGGTTGAAGCCTGCCGCTCGAGTGTATCCGGTCTTAATGCCATCTGCACCCTTGTAAGCTTTCAGCAAACGCCGGTTGGTATTATTAACTTTTCGCACGCCCGCGTCGGTCGATCTACGTGAGAAAAGATTGTAGTATTGTGGGTAATCATAAATCATGTGGCGTCCGAGAATGGACATATCGCGCGCTGTGGACATGTGGCCCTTTTCGGTGAGGCCATGGGCATTCTTAAAAGTGGTGCGCGTCATGCCAAGCGACTTGGCCGTGCGATTCATACGACGTGCAAACGCAGCCTCTGAGCCAGAGAGTGCTTCGCCAATTGCGGTCGCGGCGTCATTGGCAGATTTAACCGCAGCAGCACGAATCAAGTAGCGCAGCTTGATCCGCTGGCCTGCGCGCAGGCCCAGTTTTGAGGGTTGTTCGTTCGCGGAATGAGACGATATTTTGACCTTGGTATCGAGTGATATTTCACCGCGCTCAACGGCCTGAAACACGATATAGAGGGTCATCATTTTGGTAAGTGATGCCGGGTGTAACCTGGTGTCCGCATTGCGCGAATGCATGACCTCTCCGGTGCGGGCATCCATAACAACAGCCGCGTAAGGCGCGGCATAGACTGTCGTTGGAACAGAAAGAAAAAACCAAAATGCGGTAAATATAAAAAGCCCTAATCGGGCCGACTGCGCGCGTCGAACCTTCACGATAAACCTGCCTATGTCTGCCTCTCGCCGCCGATTTTATCGACTGGCATTTTATTTTATAGTCAGACATTAACACAGGACTGATTTTCGATAAAGCATTGATCTGCTTTGAGTTTCTGTTTTTTAGCAGGTTTAGATATCAACATATTGTGGTGTGGGAGTTAAGGGTAGCTATATCGGCCATTCTGTGTGGATTGTGGCGGATGGTTTCTGAGCCAATGTCGTGCTTGGGCCTTTTCGATGTTTATCAGTTTTCCTTTCGATCCACCGTTTCATGTCACTTGCCGAAGATGCTCTGAGAGTGCGCCCAAATCAGGGATTTCGGCATAGCGTGGGTGGTCATGAGGCGGCTGTGCTTCCTCGAAATCCCATTTAAGATCGTGCGGAACAAATACCCCAAACCCGCCCGCGTCGATCATCGGGAGAACATCTGATTTCATCGAATTTCCAATCATCATGCCCGCCGTGGCACCGCCAAAACTTTCAAAGATGCGCGCAAAGACATGCTGTTGTTTATCCGAGACAATTTCTATCCCATCAAACAGTTCGCCCAACCCTGATTGCGCCAGCTTACGCTCCTGATCCAGCAAATCACCCTTGGTGATCAACAGCACCGGGGCATGGACCTTGGCGGCCCGAACGGCGTCTTTGGCGTGGGGCAGCAGGTCAATGGGGTGTTGCAGCATATCCTGACCCGCCGCGATCAGATCGGCAATCACCTCACCAGGTACGCGCCTGTCGGTCACATCCAAAGCAGTTTCTATCATCGACAAGACAAAACCCTTGATGCCAAATCCGTAGTGACGCAAGTTGCGCATCTCGGCTTGCATGAGGCGTGCATCAAGGTCACGGGTATCAGCATATGGCTCTAAAAGTTCGGCAAATCGCTCTTGGGTCAGTTTAAAGAACCGTTCATTGTGCCACAGCGTATCGTCAGCATCGAACCCAATTGCGCCAAGTGTTTGAGACATTCCCAACCCAACCCTTTTCTAAACCGACCTAGACGTTATATACCAAGCACACATGGTAATCACAGGATTCTAGGTTTGATGACGACAAAGTTGCATCCGTTCGTGCATATGATGGCCGGTTCGTCGAACGATAACGACACCGCTGTTGTTACCGACGTCAAGCCCAAGACAAAGCGCCCTCCTTTGTACAAAGTGCTTTTGCTGAATGACGATTTCACGCCGATGGAATTTGTTGTCCACGTTCTAGAGCGTTTTTTTGGCCTCAATCATGCGCAGGCTTTTGAGATCATGCTGACAGTCCACAAAAAAGGGTTGGCCGTTGTCGGTGTGTTCAGCCACGAAATCGCAGAGACAAAGGTTGCTCAGGTGATGGACTATGCCCGCCGTCAACAGCACCCTTTACAGTGCACAATGGAAAAAGAAGAATAAGTGATCAGTGATCGCTTACCTTTAGCTCTTGATGCGGTGACGCTTGCTGGGGACGGTCGGATCGCCGTCTTGAATCCTGCGGTTGGCGCGGATCTTTCGACTTTGCCCAAGGCCAGAGTGGTTGTCGTGTCGCCACTCGCTACGGTTTGTTGCGCATTTGATCAGGCAGGGTACAGCGTGATGCCAGAAATGGCTGGAGAAGAACGTTTCGCAGCATCCATCATTTGCCTGCCGCGTGCACGTGATGAGGCACGTGCATTGATTGCCCGCTCAATGGTACAGACAGATGGGCTTGTGATTGTGGACGGGCAGAAAACCGAAGGCTCGGTTTCGATGCTCAGGGCGTTGCGCGCCCGGATCGAGGTCAGCCCCCCGATATCCAAGGCACATGGCAAGATTTATTGGGCGGATGGCGGCGCAGATTTTTCGGACTGGGCCATGGGGCCAACGTTGCATCCGGGTGGATTTTGGACAGCTCCGGGAGTATTTTCTGCTGATAATGTCGACCCTGGATCAGCCTTGCTGGCGGATGCGCTGCCTGAGAAGATGAGCGGCTCCGTGGTCGATTTGGGTGCGGGCTGGGGATATTTGTCTGCGCATATGCTGACCCGTGACGTGAAGGCAGTCCATCTGGTCGAGGCGCATGACGTGGCGTTGCAATGCGCGTGCCATAATGTGACTGACCAGCGCGCAGAGTTTCATTGGGCGGATGCGACGCGTTGGGCCCCGCCGCACAAGGTCGACGCGGTGGTGACAAACCCGCCGTTTCACACGGGGCGGGCGGCTGACCCGTCATTGGGTCGGGCTTTTATCGTGGCAGCCGCGCGAATGCTTGCACCCCACGGCGCGCTGTGGATGGTCGCCAACCGTCATTTGCCCTACGAAGACACGCTGGCCACGCATTTCGCGAAAGTAGTTGATCTGGGCGGTGATGCACGGTTCAAATTGGTTCGGGCAGAACGGCCCAAGCGGGCGCGAGGATAAAAAATGGCATTTTCGATAAGTGGCAAGACTGCGATCGTTACCGGTGCGGCTAATGGCATCGGATTGGCTGTTGCGCGCACCTTTGCGGATCGGGGCGCCAATGTGATGTGTGCCGACATGGATGAAAAGCGGCTGATTCATGAATTGGGCGATGTCACGGATGAGGGTAACATTCGTTATTTCGCGGGTGATCTGCGCCAGCGATTGACGATTGCAAATCTTGTATCGGCCACGATTGATGCATTCGATGAGGTGGACATTTTGGTGAATGCATCGCGTCAGGTGATGGAAACCGACGCCCTTGATCCCGAAGATACTTCGGTTGAGCAACTGTTAGAACAGAATTTGATGACTGCCTTGCGCCTGAGCCAACAGGTTGCGCGACGGATGATCAAACAGTCTGAAAACCGGCCTGAAGGTGCGCCTGCTGGTTCCATCGTCAATCTCAGTTCCATCGCTGCACATCAGACCAGGCCAGAGCTGCTGGGGTACTCCATCGCCTCTGCTGGCCTTGAACAGATGACCCGGTCAATCGCTCTGGCTTTGGCACCACACCGCATTCGTGTGAATGCAGTGGCCTTTGGATCGGTCATGTCAGCATCCCTCAAATCATCGATCGCGGATCGTCCAGAATGGCGCGAGGAGATTGAAGGTCACACGCCCTTGCAACGTATTGCCAGCCCTACAGAGCTTGTCGATGCGGTTCAGTTTCTTGCCTCTGAAGGGTCTGGGTTTGTCACTGGTGATGTTCTTACAGTTGATGGTGGGCGCAGCCTGCTTGATCCGGTGGCAAGCCCTGCGCACTGATCTGACCAATTTGGACTTGGCCCCGTGGCCTGAGCTGGGTAGAAAAGTGTAAACCTAGCAGGACAGTGCGCATGACAGAACAGTTCGACACTCAAAAGGCCCGCGCGTCGGCGTGGTTCCGGCAGTTGCGAGATGACATCGTTGCATCGTTCGAACGGCTCGAGGCTGACCACAGGGTTGGACCGATGTCAGAGGCGGCCGCGGGAAAGTTCGAAATCACCGAGACCAAGCGCAAGTCTGACGATGGATCGGATGCTGGCGGTGGTCTGATGAGCGTCATGCGCGGCGGGCGGGTGTTCGAAAAGGTTGGCGTGAATATATCTACCGTATATGGCACTTTGGGCGAACGGGCACAAAATGCGATGGCCGCACGCAAGGGCATTCCGGGGATGAAGGATGATCCGAGGTTTTGGGCGGCGGGGATATCATTGGTCGCACACATGCAGAATCCGCATTGCCCGGCTGTGCACATGAACACACGCATGTTCTGGACACCGCATGCGTGGTGGTTTGGCGGTGGGTCAGATCTGAACCCGTGCCTGGAATACGCCGAAGACACGGCGCATTTTCATGAAACGCAGCAAAAGTATCTCGATCCACACGGAGCAAATCTTTACCCTCGGCTCAAAGATTGGGCGGATGAGTATTTCTTTATTCCGCATCGTGGCCGGGCGCGGGGCGTTGGGGGCATTTTCATGGATGACCATTGCACCGGCGATTGGGAGGCGGATTTCGCGCTGACGCAGGACATCGGCCGTGCCTTTGTGCCTGCCTATGTGCCTTTGGTGGAAAAGCACAGGGCGCAGGATTGGTCAGAGGCGGACAAGGATGCGCAGCTTGTGCATCGGGGTCTCTATGCCGAATACAATCTGGTCTATGATCGTGGCACCAAGTTTGGGCTTGAGACGGGCCATGATGCAAATGCAGTCTTGATGAGCTTGCCGCCGCTGGCCAAGTGGGTCTAGCTGAAAAGTGACCAAGTTTCGGGATGATTTGGAAAAGTTGTGAAATGTGCGAGGGATGTGTTGATCGGTTGATCTCCGGTCTACAGCGTTTGACGATATAATTAAAACATCGAACATCATCTAACGTGTTGAAGTTTCTCATTTCAGGCAGCGTTAGGTGACTCTAGTTTTTAGCATAAGGCTATAAGTACTCTAAAGCTTGAGCGCTGCGCGATTGTCTTTGGGCGTTAGCAATCCGGTTAACGCCATCCGGCTTCAGCTAAAGCTGTCCGATAGTTCGGAGCAATGTTCATGTGCCCACCCAATCCTTGTTCCAACAAAAGAGCGTGAAGCTTCGGCAAACGCCAGCAAGGTACATGCATGATCATGTGATGCTCAAGGTGATAGTTCACCCAGTAGGGTGCGACAAAGGCGCGTGCGATTGGCCCAGCTAGCGTGGTGCGCACGTTTTTTAGCGAGTCCTGTGAAACCTCGGTTGCGCCGTGTTCGGCGATATTTCGCACACGTAGCACGAACTGAAACCATGTGAGATATGGAACGATCCAGAATGCGATGCCCCACCACCACTCACCCACTATGCTGATAAACGCTGCAATACCGAGGAAAACAGGAAATGCGGTAAAGATCGTGTTGGATTTGAACGACTGCGCTGCATTTGTGTTCGCTGCCTCAATGGCATCATGGTCACCAGCCAACCGAATAAAGGTTGTGATTTGGCCTGCCAGTTGCTTTATCCCCGTCTGGCCCGTCAGATCGCGCAGAAACTTTCGGCGCAGTGACGCACGACTGGTTGGAAAGTTCTGTGACAAAACAAGGTCCGGGTCCTTGTCCGTCTGGGTAAACCGGTGATGTGTCAGGTGATAATGCCGGTACGCCTTGAGGTCCGCCATGATGGGCCAGCCGCAAACCCAGGTGCCGATCCATTCGTTTAAAGCAGGCGTTTTGAAAAGCGCGTTATGGGCGGCATCGTGCATCAGGATCGCCAGCCCAAGTTGACGAGATCCAATCAGCAGGACGGCCAGCAGCGCTGTGAGCGGGTTTGGCCAAAGCGCATGCAGGGCAATCGCGGCGGCAATAACGCCCCAACAATGCAGCACCAAAAGAGCGCCTGCGACATCGGACCGTGCTGCCAGACGCCTGATGTCTTGCGACTCAAGATATGCCTTGCCGGGTGTCATATGCGAAGCCTCCTGACCAAAGCGTGCACCAAGCGCCTCGGGACGGTCAAGTGCGGTGCAGCGGCAGCGGCTTCAATGCCAATCGAAAAAGCTGGGGCCGGCGCGTTTCAGCAATTCTTGAGCAAGGTCGATGCCAAGAGCAGGGCCGTCAGATATTGCGCCACTGCGCGTGGCCAGCAACGCATCTGATCCATCGGGGCGCAGCACTTCGCCCACCAGCGTCACGGTGTTGCCCGCCAATGTTGCAAGACCTGCGATCGGCGTTTCGCATGATCCGTCCAGGGTCAGCAGAAAGCTGCGCTCAGCAGCGAGTCGCTGTCCCGTAGGGGTGTCGTGGATCGTGGCAAGCAATTCGGCCGTATTGCTGTCGTCCATACGGCGTTCTATGCCAATGGCCCCCTGCGCCACGGCTGGCAGCATATCATCGGTGGCGACCGGCGTGGCAGGAACGTCATTCATGGACAATCGGTTCAGTCCGGCGCAAGCGAGGAACGTGCATTCAGCAACGCCATCGGCCAGCTTTTTCAATCGGGTTTGCACGTTGCCGCGAAATTCCACCACGTTGAGGTCGGGACGCTTGTGCAGCAACTGCGCGCGCCTACGCAGTGACGACGTGCCAACCACCGCGCCCGGTGCCAGGTCGGTCAGGCCTGACAGGGTGGGCGAAACAAAAGCATCGCGCACATCTTCGCGCGGCAAATACGTGTCGAGAATCAGTCCATCCGGTTGAATGGTCGGCATATCCTTCATTGAATGAACGGCGATATCGATCTTGCCTGATAACAGGTCTTCTTCGATCTCTCGGGTAAACAGCCCTTTGCCGCCAATATCCTTGAGCGGGCGATCCTGAATGGCATCGCCTGTGACCTTGATTATCACGATTTCAAAGGCGTTATCCGGCAGGTTAAACGCTGCCCCCAAACGCCTGCGGGTTTCATATGCCTGCGCCAGAGCCAGGGGCGAGCCACGCGTGCCGATCTTCAGCGGCGCGGTTGAATTTGGAAGTCGCACTGTCATGGGTTTATCTTTTAGATGTGTCAACTTATCCTGACAACTGTAAACGACCAGATAAAGGCCAAGCCACGATGAAAGACGGTGCTCAAACCAAGACTATTCTGCGCGCACTGGCAGGAGAGACCCTGCCGACGCCGCCCATTTGGATGATGCGGCAGGCGGGAAGATACCTGCCCGAATACAAGGCGACCCGCGCTCAGGCCGGCGATTTTCTGTCGTTGTGCTATAATCCGGATCTGGCCGCCGAGGTTACTCTGCAACCCATCCGCCGTTACGGCTTTGATGCAGCGATACTTTTTGCTGACATCCTACTTGTTCCGCAGGCTTTGGGTGCGGACCTGTGGTTTGTCACGGGCGAGGGTCCGCGCTTGTCGACAATATCCGCACAATCTGACTTTGATGCGCTCAAGCCCGTTGATGCCATTCATGACACTCTCAATCCGATTTATGAAACCGTCAGGGTCCTGCGCCGCGAATTGCCGGACGATACGACGCTTATTGGCTTTGCCGGGGCACCGTGGACCGTGGCAACATATATGATAGCGGGTCAGGGCACGCCGGATCAGGGTCCCGCGCATGCGCTAATGACGGGAAACACCGCCTTGTTCGAGGCGCTGCTGGCTCGCATCACGGCTGCAACGATTGATTATCTGGCCATGCAAATCGAAGCCGGCGCCGAAGTTGTCAAAATTTTTGACAGCTGGGCTGGGTCTCTTAAGGGCGCGGCGTTCCATAAATATGCCGTTGTGCCTTGTGCCGAAATCACATCAGCGATCAAAGCCCGCTATCCGCACATCCCGGTCATTGGCTTCCCACGCGAGGCGGATGATGGGTATATCGGCTTTCATGCAGCGACTGGTGTGGATTGCGTGGCGCTTGATAATTCGGTTTCGCCCGATTGGGCGGCGGCCAATGTGCAAACGGATGGCTGCGTTCAGGGCAACCTTGCGTCTCGCCATATGGTGACGGGCGGACAGGCCCTGATTGATGAGACACGCGCAATCGTCAAAGCGTTTTCTAACGGTCCGCATATTTTCAATCTTGGCCATGGGATCACACCAGATGCTGACCCGGAAAACGTAACATTGATGATACAGACAGTCCGGGATGGATAAGCCGGGATTCGGCCTTGACGATCCGGAAGGGCTAGCATAATCCACGGCCCGATGGCGCGGTAGCTCAGTTGGTTAGAGCGATCGACTCATAATCGATAGGTCGGGAGTTCAAGTCTCCCCCACGCCACCATCTTCATTCCTGTTACTAAGGCGCTTAACCAAGCGATGGTAAAATGGGTGTTTTGTTGTTTGAAGAATGGTTGCCCTTTACTGCGTTTTGGACGCGCCGTGGTTGCTATGGTTAGCCCAACGCATGCAGGGGAAAAGGATGCAACGGGTGGACAGGGTCCGTATCAGGTTACTGTCGTAGCCCGTGCTTTGGGCGACTTTAGAGCGCAAAGCGAAAAGGGCTTCTTCGGCTGTGCAGATTACAGCTGGTGCATACGGAAGCGATGCCGTTGCAGTTTCCAATCAAGCGCAGAAATGCTTTATTAACACTTGGTGGACCAGAGCGGTCAGCTTCGTTACCTAACCATTCGCCGAAACAGTTTAGAGGACCAAAATGACAATTTCACGTAAATCGTTCCTGAAACTTGTTGGCGCTGCAGCCCTTGCCGTTGGAATAGGCAGTGCAGCCCAAGCCCAAGAGGTCACGCTGTCGCTACACCAATTCTTGCCTGCGCAAGCGAATGTGCCCAAACTGGTGTTGGATGTATGGGCTGACAATGTCGAAGCGGCCAGCAACGGGCGGATCGAAATTAATCGCTACCCGTCGATGCAACTAGGGGGACGCCCGCCTGAATTGATGGATCAGGCCATTGATGGCGTGGCTGATATCGTCTGGACAGTGGTTGGCTACACCCCTGGGCGCTATCCGAGCACAGAGGTTTTTGAGCTGCCCTTTATGATGACGAATGCCCGCGCGATGTCTTCGGCCTATTGGCAAATGTACGAAAAGCACATGAAAGATACCGAATTTAAGGATGTGCATATTCTGGGCACATGGGTGCACGGGCCCGGTATGATCCACGTGAACACAGAGGTAAAAATCCCTGCAGATATGGAGGGCCTCAAAATTCGGGGCGGATCCCGAACGGTCAATGCGCTGCTCGCAAAAATGGGCGCTACTCCGGTTGGTATGCCCGTGCCCGCTGTTCCAGAAGGTCTGAGCAAAGGTGTGATCGACGGCACAACTATTCCTTGGGAAGTGACGGGCGCGCTGAAAGTGCCAGAACTGGTCAACAATCACACCGAATTTGAAGGCAACGCTCTTTATGTGCTGACCTTTGTGCTGGCGATGAACAAAGATCGCTATGAAAGTTTGCCTGCTGATCTGCAGAAAGTGATTGACGAAAACTCCGGCCTTGAGTTCAGCGTTTTTGCCGGTGGAACGCAGGCGGATGCCGATGGTCCGTCCCGGCAAGCAGCGGTGGATCGTGGCAACAATATCGTCACTGTGTCAGGTTCAGATCTGGATGCATGGCGTGCGGTCTCTCAGCCGATCTTTGCTGAATGGGTCGCTGATATGGAAAGCAAAGGGATCGACGGGCAGGCGCTGATCGACGAAGCGCGCGCACTTATGGATGCTTATGAGGAATAAGCGCGATCCGGGGTCGCGTGCCGTGTGCATCGGCCCCAGTTTTTCTTTTGAATTGGGCATCGAATGCACCGATTGGTAAAGTTTTTGTCGCGCAGTGCTGCGATTGTTGGGGGCACAGTTCTGCTTGCCTTGATCGTCCTGACAGCCCTGTCGATCCTTGGGCGCGAGCTGTCCAAGCTGGGCCATAGGTTGGTGGACGTTAGCTGGATGAGCGGGCTGGGTGAGGCGCTTGTCGCCAGTGGTGTGGATGAAATCAACGGAACCTATGAGCTGACTGAGGCCGGTGTCGCTTTTGCCATCTTTGCGTTTTTGCCCGTTTGCCAGTTTTACGGCGCTCACGCGACGGTGGATATTTTTACGTCTGGGCTGCGACGCGGCAGCTTAAACTGGTTGCGGGCATTCTGGGAGGTTGTTCTGGCCGCAATCATCGTTTTTATCACACTTCGGCTATACGAAGGCATGAACCGATATCTGGGAAACGGTGAAACGACCCTATTTTTGCAGTTCCCTGTTTGGTGGTCCTATGCCGCATGCGTCGGTGCTGCGATCATTGCTTGCCTCACGGCTGCTTATTGCGCGTATGCCCGGCTGATCGAAGCAGTCACGGGCAGATCTGTGTTGCCAGAGGGGTAAGGCATGGGTGCGGTTCTTGATCTATTGCCTTTTGCGGGCATGAGCAGGCTTGAGCTTGGCTTTTGGTCCTTTCCTGTTTTGCTGGGCCTGATCTTTATTCGCGCGCCCATCGGGCTGGCGATGTTGTTGTGCGGGTTTGGCGGTTGGTATTTTGCCATGAACGGCAATGCGATCCCGCTGCTCGCCAAGTTAAAATCCGAAACATACACGACCTTTTCCAACTACTCTTTGACAATCATCCCAATGTTCCTGCTGATGGGGCAGTTCGCGACGCTTTCGGGCATGTCGACTGCGCTTTTCAAGGCAGCAGAGAGCTTTCTGGGGCATCGTAGGGGCGGTGTTGCAATGGCTGCCATTGGCGCATGTGCGGGTTTTGGTGCAATCTGTGGGTCGTCGCTGGCTACGGCTGCCACAATGGGCCGTGTGGCCCTGCCAGAGCTGAAACGATATGGGTATTCGGGCGGATTTTCGACGGCAACACTGGCAGCGGGGGGTACGTTGGGCATTCTCATCCCGCCCTCGGTGATCCTTGTGATCTATGCCATCATCACTGAACAGAACATCGCCAAGCTTTTTCTCGCGGCCTTTATCCCGGGCATTCTGGCGGCTTTGGGCTATGTGATAACCATCTCGGTTTATGTGCGGCTCTATCCTAATTCGGCGGGCATACGTCCAGCTGTACCCATAGCCGAGCGATGGCGTGCGCTCGCGACGACATGGCCTGTGCTGGTCGTCTTTGTTTTGGTGGTCGGAGGCATCTATGCGGGCTGGTTCACACCGACCGAAGGTGCGGCGATTGGCGCGGCTGGAACCGGGCTTATCGCGCTTTGGGGGGGGAACCTGAGCCGGGCACAGTTGGGAGAAGCGCTTACCGGGACAGCGAAAACCACGGCTATGATTTTTTTCATTGTTCTGGGTGCTGCTTTCTATAATGGATTTCTGGCCCTGTCCGGCGTGCCGCAATATCTCGCAGATTTTGTTCTGAACCAAGGGTTCAGCCCACTATTCGTGTTATCAGTTATACTGGTATTCTATCTCTTTTTTGGCTGCGTGATGGACAGTCTGTCGATGATATTGCTAACAGTACCAATCTTTTTCCCGGTGATTTCTGCAATGGATTTTGGCATGTCGCCCGAGCATTTGGCGATCTGGTTCGGAATCTTGGTACTGATTGTTGTCGAAGTTGGCCTGATCACTCCGCCTGTGGGCATGAACCTATTCATCATCAACGCAATGGATCGTCATACGCCAATGACGCAGACCTATAAGGCAGTGATGTTCTTTGTCGGATCAGATATCTTGCGGGTGATTATTTTGGTCGCGTTCCCCGTCATTACGCTGTTCCTCATCCCCGCGTAATGCAAGGCCCGCGCGACTAAGTCGGATCACGGTTAAGGTTGGGTTTGCGTGATTTTCAAAATATTTCTTCAAACGCGATAGATAAATGTGCTGTCGTGATACAATACTCCTTTAATTTCTAAACTACAGCGTGGTGCCACCACTTGGACTGCAGTAAAGTGCCAATGTGCACTGGTCGAGTTGTATGAGCACAGAAATCCGGCACTATATTTCACTTTGTGGGAGGGACCATATGGCCAATGCAGCGACCTATTTTGTGGACCGGCATGTGCGTGAAAACCGCGGCGAGACGGTAGCCTTTCGAGAAGCAGGCGCGGGACGAACGTTAACTTACGGTGCGCTTGCTGATCAGTCGGGGCGCGTTGCCGCAGCGCTTCGCGCACATGGCGTGCGCAAGGAAGAGCGTATGGCGATGCTGGTCCTTGATCAGATCGAATTCCCCGTCTTGTTTTGGGGGGCGCTTAAGGCTGGTGTTATTGCCGTACCGTTGAATACACTGTTGGCTGGCCCTGTCTATGATGCGATTTTGCGCGACAGCAGGGCGACAACGCTAGTTGTGTCAGATGCGCTGTTTGAAGTTGTTGAGCCCGTCTTGACGGATAACCCATTCCTTGAACGTGTCATCGTGATCGGCGCCGATGCGCGCAAAAACACAATCTCATATGATGCGTTTGTGTCGGCGGCTAATGTGCCGGTTGACGCTTTTGATGCCAGCCCGGATGAAACGGCTTTCTGGCTATATTCGTCTGGATCGACCGGCCAGCCCAAAGGCGTGCACCATGTACATTCGGCGCTACGCGCGACGGCGGACACTTATGGCGCACAGGTTCTGGGGATACAGCAGGACGATATAATATTTTCAGCTGCAAAGTTCTTTTTCGCTTACGGATTGGGTAATTCGATGACCTTTCCGCTGTCGGTTGGCGCGACCTCCGTGATTTTCGGTGGACGGCCCGCCCCCGATGGGATGGTTGAGATTTTAGAACAGGAAAAACCAACGATATTTTGTGGAGTGCCAACGCTTTACGCGGCGATGGTTGCCCACATAGAGGCCAACGACCCGCCTGATGCGCCGTTGCGTGTTTGTATTTCTGCCGGTGAAGCTCTGCCAGAGGATGTGGGCAAACGGTGGAAAGCCTTGATGGGGGTCGACATCCTTGACGGCGTTGGTTCGACTGAAATGCTGCATATCTTTTTGTCCAATGCTTCGGTGAATGTGGTCTATGGCACATCGGGGGTGCCGGTGCCTGGCTACGATGTTCGGCTTGTGGACGAGACTGGCGCCGACGTCGGCTTCGATACGATAGGTGAATTGCTGGTCAACGGGGCTTCGGCGGCTGGCGGATATTGGAACAAGCGCGCAAAAACCCGAGAAACGTTCGAGGGCGTATGGACGAGGACTGGTGACAAATACGAGCGCCGCGCTGATGGCCGCTATATCTACTGCGGTCGCACCGATGATATGTTCAAGGTTTCTGGCATATGGGTCAGTCCTTTCGAGGTGGAGCAAGCGATTAGTAGCCACCCGGCGGTTCTGGAGTGCGCTGTAGTCGCGGCACGTGACAAGGACGGTCTGGAAAAACCCAAGGCAATCGTCGTTTTACACGCGACCCAGCCCGACAATTTGGAAGAAACCCTGCGAGAGCATGTAAAAGACAAGATTGGCAAATGGAAATATCCGCGCTGGATCGAATGCGTCGATTCCCTGCCCAAGACTGCGACAGGTAAAATTCAACGTTTCAAGTTGCGCGAGGTATCGTGATGGATTGGACTTCGGGCAAGATAAAAGCGGCCGGCCATACGCTTGAGTATGCGTGTTGGGGGCCGCCCCCGAATGTGGCGCCGACACTGGTTTTGCTGCATGAGGGTTTGGGCGCGATCACCATGTGGCGGGATTGGCCTGAACGACTTGCTTCAGCCACTGGCTTTGGTGTTTTTGCCTATTCCAGGGCTGGATATGGTCGGTCTTCTCCGGTGACGTTGCCGCGGCCGGCGGACTATTTGACCCGCGAGGCAAAAGATGTCCTCGGGCCGGTTCTGGATGCCGCAGGGGTGCGTTCGGTGGTGCTTTTGGGGCATTCGGATGGCGCTACTATTTCAGCGATTTATGCAGGGTCCGTATCAGATATGCGGGTCCGGGGTTTGATTTTGATGGCACCTCATTTCTTCGGTGAGACGATAGGTTTGGAGGCGATCCAAGCGGTCGGCATCACCTATGAGACGGGCGGGCTAAAGGGTCAATTGGCCCGGCACCACCATGATACAGACATGGCATTTCATGGATGGCGTAATGTCTGGCTGGATAAAAAGGCGACTGAATGGAATGTGGCAGATTGTATAGATCATTGGCGTGTGCCAGCTCTTGCCATTCAGGGTACAGCGGATGCTTTTGGTACATTGGCACAGATCGATGAGATCGAAGAACGGATATATGCTCCGTTTGAACGGCTGATCTTGCAGGACATTGGGCATTCCCCGCATTTTGAAGCAGGTGAAGCAGTGACGGCGGCAGTGACCGATTTTTGCCAGCGCTTGCACCGGATAGAAAATGCAGATGTCGAGATACCCGCGGTTGGATGAATAACATTCCAAAACCTACGTATGCGTATGTTCCGGGTGTGAATGCCCGTCATCCCGAAGATTGGTTCGACCCATTAAAGCATGATGTGATGCCGGGCATGACCGAAGTCGATATGCAGAAAAGCCATGCGTGGCGCGCCGGCATGCTCTATCGTCAAGAAGGATTTTTCTGGGAGTGCCACGAAGTATTGGAACCCTTGTGGTTGGTCGCACCGCC
>JABITU010000047.1 GCA_018668195.1 Tateyamaria sp.
GTCGCAGGCGTGATGGTGTCGCGAACCTCCCATGCGGCTTCGATGGCGGTTTCAAGCTGGGCGTTGGACATCTGGAATCTCCTGAAAAAGCGTCGCGGCGCTTAGACAACAAAGTGCAGGGCCATGCAATGACATCTGGGCAATAGCGATTAAGCGCGCTAGGCCTTACGCGCAGCAATACGGAGCGCATCCATGAAAGACGACAGAAACAGCCCATTTCGGGATGCCTATAGCGACCGTCAGTCAGCGGCCGGTGTACCGGACACGCCGCAGACCCGTTCGCCAGCTTACACGCTCGCGTTTGCTGACAACGAATTCATGTGCCGCGATGAGTTACGCCCGGTCCGGCTGCAACTTGAACTGCTGAAACCAGAACTGATGATGAACGAAGCGGGAATTGAATCGACGATCGTTCTGTTCGGTGGCGCACGCATCCCTGACCCGGAAAACAAGGGGGGGGCACGCACCGAGACTTTGGCCAACCTTTCCCGATTTTACACAGAGGCCCGTGTGTTTGCACGGCTCATGACAGAGCGCGCGATCCGAAGCGGTGAACGCGAAAACGTTGTTGTGACGGGTGGCGGCCCGGGCGTCATGGAGGCAGGCAATCGCGGTGCGTTTGATGCAGGCGGACACTCTATTGGCCTCAATATTGTGCTGCCCCACGAACAGGCGCCAAACGCCTATGTCACCCCCGACCTCAGCTTTAACTTCCACTACTTTGCCATACGCAAGATGCACTTTTTGATGCGTGCCCGTGCGATCTGTGTTTTTCCGGGTGGCTTTGGCACCCTGGACGAGATGTTCGAGTCGCTGACCCTGATCCAGACGGGCCGAATGCAACGTGTACCATTTCTGCTGTTTGGTCGTGCGTTCTGGGAAAAGATCATCAACTGGGAGGCACTGGCCGATGCGGGCACCATCTCGGAAGCTGACCTTGACCTATTCCGCTTTGTCGAAACGGCCCGAGAGGCTATCGATGTGATCGACAACTGGGGGCCCGCCGAAGCCCGAAACGAGATCCCCGGTCGTTAACGCGTTTCGCGGTTTTCTGGAAATACCCCACGCGCCGAAACGCAGCGCGAGACACAGAAGAAGCGACGTAACATAAACTCGACACTCTGGAGTGCGGCAATCGTTGCACGGGTGCTGCTCTAGGCGACAATACGCAGACGATTATAAATGCCGGTATTCATTGATCTGCGTGAAGGCCAGAAGTTTCTTGAGCCAAGGCCATAGCCACTTGCGCAGCCCACGCGTCATAAACCAATGGTCCGGGATGAAACCCATCAGTCGCCATCGCGTTTTGGTCCATTGGAAAAGTGAGGGAAGTATAAGTTATGTTACCCCGTTCATCTGCAAGTTCGCGCAGAATTTTATCAAATTGAAGCGCACGACGCCCCAGCACCAAACGTAGTGGCGCCGGCAACAGGGGAAATTCGCCCAGTGGTGGCAAGCCGGACACACAGATTTTAGTTACACCAAACCGTGTTTCAAGCATGTTCAGGAGTGCGGTGTAATGCCTGCGCCAGTTGCGTTCTGAAACGCCGTTCTTGCTGTCATTTACACCCAGCGCGATCACTGCCGCATCAAATGATTCATCCACAACATCATCCAGAATCCGCAACAGGCTGCCAGCCGTGGCCCCAGATTTCGCCACCAGTTTCCAGGACACCAAATGATGCTCGGCCAAACGCACCTCAAGTTGACCCGGAAGCGCATCCGTCAGGTGATCCACACCGACGCCCGCAGCTGAAGAATCGCCAACAATCAAGATACGTAAAGGCGGACCATGACCCGCCGATCCAGTCCGGGCCCCTGATGCTTCGGGCAATTTCTGTGCTCGCATCACGACCCAAAGCGCCTGAAGCAAGATCACTGGAAAAGCCATCAGAAATAGTGCCCGCCGGATCATGTCAGCCGTGCCACACTTTCCAACTGAAAGCTGTCTCTTGCTAGGTTATCCAATCGCATCAAACCCCGGCCATCCATTTTAGCTGCCTGCCAAAAGCATCATTTGAACGGCGCCAGAATTACTCGGGTGAAGCAAGTTACAACAGGCAGCCCTTAGGAATAACGCGGCATGATCTACGCCAAGCGCATTATACGAAAATTCATATGTCTGAAATCCCATAGATCTCAAGATATCTGAGCGGCTGTAATCAAGCTCAACCCAATCCAGCTTCCTCAGCGATCTGTCTGCGGGATTTTCGAGCACGCTCAGTCGCTGACTTCAACTGACCACAAGCGGCCATGATGTCTTCGCCGCGTGGCGTGCGGATTGGGCTGGCATAACCGGCATGATAGATGATGTTTGCAAAGGCGCGGATACGGTTGTTGGAACTGCGGGTATAAGGTGCCCCGGGCCATTCGTTGAATGGGATCAGGTTGATCTTGGCTGGAATACCGTCAATCAGCTCTACCAACCGATGCGCATCTTCATCACTGTCATTCACCCCGTTCAACATGACATACTCAAAGGTGATGCGTTCCGAATTGCTGACTTTGGGATAAGCGCGCAACGCCTTTAACAGCGTTTCGATATTCCAGCGCTTGTTGATCGGCACCAGTTTATCGCGCACGTCGTCTGTGGTGGCGTGAAAGGACACCGCCAATTGACAACCGATCTCTTCTGCCGTCCGCGCGATCTCGGGCACAACGCCCGATGTGCTTAGAGTAATCCGACGGCGTGACAATTGAATACCTTCGGGGTCCATCGCAATCTTCATCGCGTCGCGCACGTTTTCAAAATTATAAAGTGGCTCGCCCATGCCCATGAGCACGATGTTCGACAACAGGCGGGTCTCGTCCTTAGGGGCACCGGGAACCGGCCACTCACCCAGATCATCACGAGCCATCATGACCTGGCCCACAATCTCGCCAGCGGTCAGGTTTCGCACCAGTTTTTGCGTGCCCGTATGGCAGAATGAACACGTCAGCGTGCAGCCCACCTGAGACGATATACACAACGTGCCGCGGTTCTCTTCGGGAATATAAACAACCTCAACTTCATGGCCGCCGGTAATTCGCACCAGCCATTTACGGGTACCATCCCCGCTCACCTGTTTCGACACAACTTCGGGAATCTCGATGACAAATTTTTCGGCCAGTTCGGCGCGATACGCCTTGCTTAGATTTGTCATCAAAGAAAAGTCGCGCGCACCCCACTGGTAAATCCATTGCCAGATCTGACCAACGCGCATCTTGGCCTGTCGCTCGGGCGTACCGTTGGAAATCAGCACATCACGCATAGCCGCACGGGTGAGGCCCACAAGGTTCACAGGCCCATCCGGCAATTTGCGAGGGATGGTCATTACATCCTGAGTAATTGGCGCGTCAGCCATAATACAGATCCATAAAATTACTGGTTGATGCGGCTATATAAGAAAAGTGCATGCAATAAAAAGAGATTCAACACCGCATTTATTTTTGCCTGAATATCCCCGTGGTCTGGGGGCCAGCCCGCAATGAGGCTGTTAATCTTTATCGCACTTAAAACATCTTTAGCGGGGA
>JABITU010000005.1 GCA_018668195.1 Tateyamaria sp.
GCGTCTGTGCTCTGTCAACCTTCATCGGGTCTACTTGTCGCGGGTCCAGATCAGGTGTTGGGGATGCGCGATGATACGATGGCAGCATCGCCAGAGAACTTGTCTCAACCGCGAACACGATCATAAAAACAGCAGATAAATGGTGACTGCAAATCGCAAGCTGTATGCTTTCATTTTAGCATTTCGATGAATTGCCTGTAACGTCATGCATTATATAACACGTTGAAATATTAGGTTTCAGGCAATTTTTGATGATGAAATTTTTTCGCATAACGCTCTAGGTATTTACGTAGCCCGCAACCACCTGAAGTAAGCGGAAGGCGGTCGCCGCATCATTTTCGACAACAGCCATGAATTCCTCTTTGCCGATGCGCAGACAAGTGAGGTCGCTTTTGGCCTGCATGTCGAGCGCTCGTGGCTCGTCTCGGATCAGCCCTAACTCACCAACCAAAGCACCGGGCCCTATCGTTGCGATTAACCGGGGGGCGCCATTGTCCTGCGGCAAAAGCAGATCGGCTTCGCCTTGTATGATCATGTAGGCACCGTCGGTCGGGTCGTCATTTTTGTGAAAGACATAAGTCTCGGGTTCTGCCGAGTACCAGCGCGCGCCAAATGCTAGCAACCTGAGCTGCTTGCGCTTGAGCCCCGAGAACATTGGCGTGGCGCTTAGTGCTTCAACCTTTCGGGCCAGGTCTGCACCCACGTCGCTGTCAGAGGTTGCGCGCGTGCCCTCGGCCCCGACAAGTCGGCCTTGCTGGATCTCAAAATGTTGATCAAAGACGCCCTCGTCCTCGAAGGCTTCGTTCAGAAAGACCAGAGTGGCCTCCGGCAAAAGGGTGCGTAGGTTGGCATACAGCGTCTCTTGTGCTTCAGCATCATAACTGGCCATGGCACGGTCGAATATGACCAGATCGGGCCGCTTGATCGTGGCACGGCTTATGGCGAGTGGCTCTGCGAAAAGGGCAGGTAAGTTGGCACCACCAAGTGCAATGGGCACATCAAACACAAGCTGCAAAACCAGTGCATTGACTCCTTCATTTTGCAATACATCTGATACGACGCGACGCACATCTTCGCCTTTGGTACCCGCATTTTCGGACAGTTTTCCCAAAAGTGCATTTTCAAGCACGCTTAACCCAGCAAGGTGTCCATAGTGATTTATCGGTGCAAAGACATCGTCCATCTGGGCTTGTAATTTTGCCGAATGATTGCGGCGCATAACCAGCACTTTTTCGCGAATTTCATCTGGGAAGGCTGGGCCAATCTGTTCAGCGGTGATCTTGGTGAGCACGCTCAGCAACAAAGCCAGTTCATCATCGCTGATTGCGCTTCCGGCGGGCTTGCGGTTTACCAGATCAAGCGCGTCTTCGTACACAGAAACATCAAGCCCCACCTTTCGGAACAGCGGATGATCGGTTCCAGTTGCGCCAAAGATTTGGCGCAAAAGGTCGATTACATTGCGCGCCAGTGCCTCAAGATCTCCTGCCAGTTTCAATTCGGTCAGCAAGTGCAGGAATTCAACCTTGGCGGATAGAACATCAGGATTAATGTTGACGATTGGCGTGGCAAAAAGCAGATTTTCAGCGATCGGCAAGGCAGGGTTGTACATCTCGGCATCAAAACGATGCACAAGCTGGTCAAGGCCCGCGTCGGTCAGAGCTGCGGCTACTTTGGGACGCAATGCAATCAGTGATTGGCAAAGCTCGGCGTGCTGTTCGGGGTTACAGGTTTGGTCCATCGCCCGGCGGGTCAGGGCGGCACCGCTGCCCATCCCGTCGATAAGCTGGGACCACCAGGCCCTGAGACTTTGAATGCTGTCGAGGCCGGCAATCGTTGGATCTAGCCATTGTGCATCCAGCGGATCGCTGCTGTTGCCTGCGCGGATTGCTTCGCGCAAGAAGTCGCTTTCGTTTTCGCCCTCGATAGGCGCATACCGCAGGGGCATCGACACGTTGTCACCGAACGCTCCTTTAAACATCACTGGCCTGGATGTCGCATGGCCGATGCGTTTAGCGATGACTATCTGATGCAATGACGTAATGTCGTGGCCCGACAGAGTAATCGTGCCGCTGGTCGGAAGGGTTTCGCGTGTCAGTATTTCGGCCAGTGCGCGGCGGTCTTCGTCATTGGGTGCGGTGATGCCAATAACGGACCGGGGTGGCAATGTCATCGAGATGTCTTCGAGTACCGGATTTCCGTCATTGTCGCGTACTGTCACCTGATCCAGAACAGTGTCGGCATTCAACCGGGGCACTTCTCCCACAGGTCCGTAGAACAGTTCGTCATTGATCATACCGTCGGGCGCAAATCGTTCGGTGATTGTTTCCCACCTTAGCGACATGTCCGCCGACCGATTATAATAGGCGAGTAATTCTTTCCAAGGGCTAGACAGATCTTTGTAGGCAGCGAGAGCGGCAACCAATGCACCGATTGTCACACCACCACGGATTACGAGGTAGCCGCCGACCGAAAAGAAAAAGAACGGAGTCAGTTGAGTGATGAAGTTGTTGAGGAACTTCATGAAGAATTTCTTTTGGTATATCTGGAAGCGGATATCAAAGAGCCGGCCCAGTCGATCACCAATCATTGCCATCCGGTAGCGCCAACCACCATTCACCCGCAAGGTCGAGGCACCCGCGGCACCTTCGCCAATTTCAGCTGCCAGCGCACGCACTTGCACAACCCGTTTCTTGTTCAGCAAATTGATTTGACGTTGCAGCTTTGGGATCAACCACGCTTGAAGCGGGATAAGGGCACAAGCCGCCAATCCAAAGGCGACGGACTGAAAGAAAAGAAAGCCCAAGATTGTTAGCATCTGGCCTGCCTGCAGCACGGGCTGGGCGACAGCATCACCCATCAGGCCACCCATCGGTTCGCTTTCGGCCGTGACCATGCTGACCAGTTCACCTTGGCTGGTACGTTCGAAGTAGGGCTGCGGAAAGCGCATTATGCGCGCGATCAATGTATAGCGAAAGCGGCGCAAAAGACGTTCTGCTAGGACGCCCTTCATTGTGTTGATCCGCATCTTTAAGATGCCGTGCATCAGAACTGCCAGCAAGAACATGCCGCATAGCATCATCAAGTAGGTGATCTGATCGAACTGGTACCCAAAGGCGTCAATCGTCGAAGACCCTGCACCGATGGCGTCGTTAATAATCCGCTTGGGCAATTCAAGCGTCAGATAGAGCA
>JABITU010000048.1 GCA_018668195.1 Tateyamaria sp.
AGTTTAATCTGACAGTACCTGTGGGTCTGCTTTGGGCTGGCTGCCGCCATCCGGCGCGGCCCGGATAGCCAGAATTGCTGCGCTGCCATCAAAATTCGAACGCTGCACTGCCGCAAGGCTGCTGTGAGCCCAATGTGACCGATGCCGCGCGATGAATAAATGACCGGAAGCTGCTCAAAGCCAACATTGCGTTTGGAAAGTTGGCCCATCGCGGTCATTGATCTTATGTATCTGCACTGGGGTACATCTTCACCGGACAGGATACTCGCACCCCGAAATTTTTATGATCACTCAGAAAAACGCTTCTTCATGTCGGCTGTTTGTAACACCGCCTGATAAACTAAGAACTGTTAGTCAATCGTCTACTAATCATAAAACTTGCGATATTTGCTCTCATGCCAATTTCAAAGATCGCGCGGTGCTTGGGCAAGTGGCAAGTTTCCACGTTGGACAAAAAGACAGCCGACATTCGGGGCATTTGTCGTTCTTCTACGCCCGCGAGCGAATCGAAAGAATTGCTCTGTTTGGATAGATCGGTTCTTCGTTTCAGTGCACAATAGGGTGTTTTTTGGTCGGCGCGGCGATGATGAAAAGACAACAAAAGCATTGCATTACGCTAAATTCTCCTCCAAAAATTTCAAAATAAACCAACTAGTATTTACTGAGTACTCAGTATGTGCTTAATCTTAACTCATGGAGAATCTCATGCCTGCACCCTTGCGGAAAATTGCCTACACTAAGTTTCGCGAAAGCCTTTTTGAGCAATCGTTGAAACCCGGCCAATTCGTATCGCAGCGCGAACTGTGCAACCTTCTCGATCTGCCAATGGGAGCGGTGAGGGAGGCGCTTAAGCGCCTTGAGGCTGACGGTTTGATCAGCTTGATTGCACAGCGCGGAGTTCAGATCGCGGATGTGAATGTAAAGTTCATCAACGAAGCATTCGAGTTCCGTATTCTCATCGAATCCGAGGCGACGCGACGCATGGCGAGAGATCCTGACCGTTTGGCACTGATTGATCTGCGAAACCGAACCAAGGCCACAATTGAACGGGCGGCTGCTGACAGCTCGGCTGAGCTTTTGGAAGAGGGTTTGGATGTCGATCTGGAGTTGCACAGCTTGTTGATGGGCACGTTTTCCAACGAGCTTATCCAAGAAGCATATCGGCTGTTGGAGGACAAGATCAGATTGATCCGCCTCAATGGCAAATATACGTCCATCCGGCTCAGGGATGCCATGCTGGAGCATATTGAGATCATTGACGCTGTTCTGGATGGCAAAGAGGAGGCGGCGGTTGATGCCCTCAGAAGCCATCTGAATACGTCATGGCGCCGGTCTTTGAGTCTGCCCGAGGATTTTTCATGACGCGGCCAAACATCCTTTTCCTGTTCTCGGATCAGCACAATCAGAAAATCTCGGGTGCCTACGGGGACAAGGTGGTGCAGACGCCCAATATTGATCGCCTCGCGGCGGAGGGTGTGCGGTTTGAGAACGCATATTGCCCCTCGCCAATTTGTGTGCCGAGCCGAATGGCGACGCTAACAGCGCGTTGGCCCAGCCGTCAGGATTGCTGGGCAAATGATGATATTTTGCGGTCGGACCTGCCAACATGGCTGCACAGCGCCGGTGCGGCAGGATATCACGCAACGTTGATCGGTCGGATGCATGCTATTGGTCCGGATCAGTTGCACGGATATGCGGACCGCCCGGTGGGTGACCACAGCCCCAATTGGCCTGGTGGCGTACGTCAGTCATTGGGTGCGCTAGAAGGCACTAACGATCCGATGCCGGAGTCCCTTGAAAAGGCAGGTGCGGGTTACAGCGCTTATCAGGAAAAAGACGAAGACGTCACCAACGCCGCTGTCAGCTGGCTCGAAAATGAGGCCCCGGCCATGAATGCCGTCGGCCAGCCGTTCTGTTTGACCGTAGGTTTGATGCTGCCGCACCCCCCCTATGTGGTCGACCGTGGTGCCTATGAAATCTACAAGGGCAAAGTGCCGCCGCCGGAACAACAAGCGGCTGCCGACGAACACGCCTTTCACGCTTGGTGGCGCAAAGAACGCGGCATTGATGCCGTAACTCCAAAGCAGGCAGACACAGCACGAACGGCGTATTGGGGCCTGGTTCACCGCATGGACGAGATGATCGGACGGGTTTTGAGTGCGCTTGAGGGTGCGGGTTTGCTGGACAACACAATGATTGTCTATGCGTCTGATCACGGGGATCATCTGGGCGAAAGAGGTCTGTGGTGGAAACATACATTCTTTGATGAATCAGTCAAAGTCCCATTGATCATGCGTATGCCGGGGGTATTGCCCGCCGGAGAAGTCCGTGAACAAGTTGTCAATCTTGTGGATCTCAGCCAAACCATGCTGGAGGCGATGGGCGCGCCGCAACTTCCCCATGCAAATGGCAAGAGTTTTTGGCGTGTGGCGCAGGATGCTTCGGTTTTATGGACCAACGAAACATTTTCCGAATATTGTACTGACCCGGTTCCGCACTGGACGGGCGGACGCGCTGTACAGCAGCGGATGATCCGCGCCGACAACTGGAAGTTTTGTCTTTACGACAGTGAGCCGCCGCAGCTGTTTGATCTGGAAAACGATCCACTGGAGACGACCAATCTGGCAGAAATGTCGATCCATCATGAGGTGCGCGATGCACTGATGCAAAAGCTCACTCAGGATTGGAATCCTCAGGACATCGCCGATCGGATGAAAACACGCCGTATCGAAAAAGACATTCTACTTGAATGGGCCAAGAACGTGCAGCCTGTCAGCAGCCATGTTTGGACATTTTCGCCGGGAATCAATCGGTTGGAATAGAGACGACAAAGTAAAGCAAACTTAGGGAGGAACTAACATGCTTAAGAAACTACTTATCTCTGCAGTAGCTGCAGCGACGGTGTCGGGGGCCGCATTTGCCCAAGACTTAGCGCAAATCCGCATCGGTGCCGCGGGTGCCGTTGACCACTCGCCGGTATTTGTCGGCGTGGAACGCGGTATCTTTGCTGAACACGGGCTTGATGCTGAGATTGTCATGTATCAATCGGGTGTTGATATGGTCAATGGCCTTTTGAATGGTGCTCAAGAAGTTAACGTCATGGGCTCCGTTCCCTATCTTAGTGGCCTCGCTCGGGGTTTCCCGCTTGTTCTCATCGGGCATTTGCATGGTGATCCGAACCGAGACTCCTATTCGGACAACCAATCAATCATCGCTTCCGCGGCATCTGGCGTGACAGCGGGAGATGTCGCTGCGCTGAAAGGCATGCGGATCGGCTTACCACGTGGCACTGGCGCTGAAGGATTTTTGCTGGGCGTGCTTGGAGCGGCAGGTTTAGGTGAGGACGATGTTGAGCTGATCAACGTTCCGCCTGCAGAACTGACAACAGCGCTCAATCAAAACGATGTTGACGCGGTCGCTATCTGGCAACCTTGGGGCGCCACTGCGGTGACAAAGGTCGAAGGTTCGGTTCTTGTGCAAGCGGGTGGATGTCCACAGTGTTATGACCCCGGCACCATCCTTACAACGCAGCCAAATGTTGTAGACAATGCCGAGACGCTTCAAAAATTCATGGCGGCCTTTGCTGAAAGCCAGCAATGGGTACGGCAGAATCCTGCAGGCGCTGCCGAAATCAATATGCGCTGGATTCAGGGTGTTGATTTGGAAACAATGACACTCGCACTCAGCAGCGTGAACCTTGACCCGCGTATGTCGACCTATACCGCGCAAATGTACCAGGAAAAAACCATTCCTTTCTTGATGGGGCTTGGCCGGATTGAGGCGAACTTTGACCCATCCGACGCAATCAACACGCAGTTCTTAGCAGGGGTACAAGCGAACACACCAGAAGTGTTCTCAGATCTTGATCCGATCCCAGCTGACCGCCAAGCGTACTGAGGTCTATAAAAATGCCTGCAACCCGAGAAACAAAGATCGCGATTGATGATGTGACGCTTGTTCACGTTAACGAAGAACGTCGCGAATCCAACATCGCAGTTGAGAACTTAAGCCTCGACATCCACAGGGATGAATTTCTGTGCGTCGTAGGTCCTTCGGGTTGCGGCAAATCCACTTTACTGTCGGCCATCGCAGGGTTCATGCGGCCTAGCACCGGCACCGTTACAATGGACGGAAAATCAATTACGCAGCCCGGAGCGGATCGCGGTGTGGTCTTCCAAGAGTATGCGTTGCTTCCATGGAAATCGGTTCTGGATAATGTCGCGATTGGACTGAAATACCGTGGCGTGCCAAAAGCTGAGCGCGAAGAAACTGCAATGAAATACCTGACCATGGCGCGGCTCAGCGATGCGGCGGCAAAGTACCCTCACGAATTGTCCGGCGGTATGCGCCAACGCGTGGCGGTTGCGCGGACGTTGGCCAACACACCCGAAATTATGATGATGGACGAACCGTTTGCAGCCGTGGATGCGCAGACCCGCCTTTCACTGCAGGAGGAACTATTGCGAGTTTGGGACACGCATCCCATTACCGTTTTGTTCATCACCCACTCGGTCGAAGAGGCCGTGTTCCTTGCAGACCGTGTCGCGGTGTTGACCCCGGGGCCCGGCCGTCTACGTGAAATTATCGAGATCGACATCCCGCGTGAGGCCCGCCATTGGGATACGATTTCCAACGACTCCAGGTTTGTCGAACTGCGTGATCAAGTCATGAAACTGGTAAGAGATCCGAGCCGATGACCCTACCAATCCATCCGGCGTGGCGGACCCCGTTTTTGACGGTCATAGGTCTCGTCGTTGTGCTGATCCTTGCGGCCGTGGTTGGCCGGATTACATCTGCGCGGACCCTTGCGGGGATCGACCTCGCGGATCGACCGGACGTGGTGGTCAGCCTATCGTTTACGCCAGAGCGTTTCCATCTAGAAAAATTCCAAGACGTCGGTCGTTATCAGGGATGGTCGGACGGACAAGCCGTTATCCTATCTTCCGATCCAGAAGAGTTGCGGCGTTTGGCGCGGAATTATTGGATTGATG
>JABITU010000049.1 GCA_018668195.1 Tateyamaria sp.
AGGGCCAGCGATGCACCCGCTCCGGCGGCGCCACCTTTGACAGCAGCGATGACAGGGACGGGGCTGGAACGGATGGCACGGACGACGTCGTGAAGATCTTCGATCCTTTCGCGCCGCTCTGCTTCACTGCTTGTTTGCCCCGCAATCAGAACGTTGAGGTCACCGCCCGCGCAAAAGAACGGCCCGTCCGATGTCAGAATGATGGCGCGAATACGCGGCTCTTGCGCAAGATTGCTGGCGTCTTTGATGCAGGTATACAGCTCGGGCGACAAGGCGCCACGTCTTGCAGTGTTGCCGTTCCAGACTATGATACGGTCGCCTGCGTCCTCGATGCGTGCGCTCATGATCGTGTCTCCTTGATGCGTTTATAAACACCGGTTGCTGTCGCAATGACGGCACCGGCGTCGTCGTGAATTGAACCTTCGGCGAAAAGCAAGTTGCGCCCACCGCCCGAAATTACGCCCGTTGCTGTGACACGGCCCTCGCGTACGGGCGCCATGAACTGGGTATTCATCGAAATGGTCATGAACCGCGTGTCCCCTGCGTCATCCCCGGTTAGCGAGGCGGCAAAGCCCATGGCATTGTCCAGCATGCAGGAAATGATGCCGCCGTGCAGGCTGCCATGTCGGTTGCCGTGTTGCGGACCGATATCAAGGATACACTTTGCCGTGCCATCCCGGGCGGTGAAATCAACCACGTAACCCAGCAACGTCTGTGCGCCGGTTTCGTCGCGGATGATGCTCGGCTGATCAGGCGGCAGAGAGGGCAATGAAACGCTCCAGATGATAGTCGGTATCACCAAAGCGGTGGTCAGCCATGACGATCCGTTTGGCGATATGGGCCAGTTCATATTCCTGCGTCATAGCGATACCGCCGTGCATCTGGATCGCCTCTTCTGCAACCAATCGACCAACCCGGCCGATCAGGTTTTTGGTTGCGGAAAGCGTCAGGTCTCGGTCGCTGGTGTCCAAATATCCCGCGGCATTGATCACAGCAGAGCGTGCCTGTTCCAATTCGATCAACAGATCCGACATGCGGTGCGCAAGGGCTTGGAAGGTTGCAATGGGGCGCCCAAATTGCTGGCGTGTTCCAAGATAGTCTTTGGTCAGCGCAGTCGCAGATTCCATTGCACCAAGTGTCTCAGCGGTTTGGGCGACGATGGCCAAAGCATTAATATCCTGCAGGGCAGCAAGGCCAATATTCAGCGCCGTGCTAGGCGTGTTGTCCAGCGTGACCTCGCCTGCGCGGCCCCCGGCCAGCAGCGGATAGCCCTGAATGTTCAGGCCAGATGCGCCGCGGTCCACCAGATACAGTCCGATGCCATCTCCGTCTTGGGCCGAAACGATAAGATGATCGGCGGCTTCGGCATTCACAACCACGGCCTTGCGGCCTGTCAGATTGCCATCCGTGGCAGTGGTCGTCACGTGATCCAGATCATAGCGCCCGCCGGGCTCGCCATGGGCAACGGCCAATTGCAAACTGCCCGAGATCACCTGTTCAACCAGATCTTCGCGGTCTGCCGCCGCAAGTAAGCGTCCCGCCATCAATCCACTGTCAAGAAAGGGTTCGACAACACCTGCGCGGCCCAGTTCCTCGAAGACGACGGCGAGGTCAAAGCCTGTGCCGCCAAAGCCGCCTTGCTCTTCGGTAAACAGCGCACCAATCACGCCCAGTTCCGCTAGTTCCGCCCAGATGTCCGCAGACTGACCAGTGTCTGAATTCAGTATCTCGTTGCGTGTTGCTGTTGTATATTTGTCTGACAGGTAGCGGCGCAGCGTGTCTTGCAGCATTTGCCGTTCTTCGGTGAGTTCAAAGTTCATCGCCCGCCTCCCATCGTAACTTTGGCGATGATGCCGCGTTGAATTTCGTTCGAGCCGCCAAAGATCGACAGCTTGCGATTGTTGAAATATTGTGCCGCGACAGGCCCCGCGTCATGGGGATCAGGCAACAGCTCATTGCTTCCTTCCAAGGCTTCCGAGGCGAATGGCATCGCATAAGGCCCCACAGCACGCCGCGCGAGATCGTTTAGTTCTTGACGAATAATCGAGCCTTTAACCTTGAGCATTGACGCTTCGACACCAGGAGCACCGCCTGCTGCGGCCTTGGAAATGATCCGAAGGTTTGTTGTTGCCATGGCACGCAGGTCAATTTCAACCTGCGCCACGCGGGCCGCGAAATGTGGGTTTTCTATCAGCGGCTTGCCATTGTGCTGTTCGGCACGGGCCAAGCGTTTGACGCCTGCCAGACCGGCCTGCGAAAATCCGACGCCAGCAATGTTGGTGCGTTCGTGGCTGAGCAGATACTTGGCATAGGTCCAGCCCTTGTTTTCTTCGCCCACAAGGTTTTCGACGGGCACTTTTACATCAGTGAACCAAACCTCGTTTACCTCGGGCGTGCCATCCAGCAGGATGATGGGCCGCACCTCGATCCCGGGGGTATTCATGTCGATCAGAAGAAAGGATATGCCCTCCTGCTGCTTTACATCCGGATCTGTGCGGACAAGACAAAAGATCATGTTGGCGTGCTGGCCCAGAGTGGTCCATGTCTTTTGGCCGTTGACGACATAGTGGTCGCCCTCGCGCACTGCCTTGGTCTTGAGAGAGGCAAGGTCTGAGCCTGCGCCCGGCTCGGAATAACCCTGACACCACCAGTCTGAACCATCCAGGATTCGGGGCAGCCAATGGTCTTGCTGTACCTTGGATCCAAATTTTTGTAATACAGGGGCCAGCATCGACAGGCCAAAGGGTACAGTGCGCGGAGCATTGGCCATTGCGGCTTCTTCTTCGAAGATATGGCGCTGAACGGCGTTCCATTCCGCCCCACCAAACGAACTTGGCCAGTTTGGTGCAAGCCAGCCGCGTGCGTTCAGGATCGCGTGCCAGCGCTCCATATCAGCCTTGGTCAGTTCGTTCCCTTTGCGCACTTTCTCGGAAAATTCAGAAGGCAAATCATCTCGCATGAATGCGCGGACCTCGTCACGAAAGGCCAATTCTTCGGTGTTGTAACTTAGATCCATGTCTCAGCCTTCCTTGTTCAGATCGTCAAATGTGCGGTCTTCGGAGACAAGCTGTTCCAACAGCGGCGCGGGCTGCCAGAAATAGGGATCAACTTCGGCATATCGCTTGATGTCTGCTAGCAAACCCTCCAGTCCAACCATGTCGGCCCATTTTAGCGGGCCGCCGCGATATCGGGGAAATCCATAGCCAAACAGCAGCGTCATATCGACGTCAAGCGGGCGGCGTGCAATGCCCTCCCCGACCACTTTGGCCGCTTCGTTAACCATTGCAGCCATGTACTGGCGCACGATGTCCTGATGCGAAAAGTCATGCGAGCTAAGGCCCAGTGATACGCGTTCTGCTTCGATAAGAGGCATGACCTTGGGGTTGGGAACACGGGCCTTGGCGCCGGCCTTGTAGTCATAATACCCTTCGCCAGTTTTTTGACCAAAGTGGCCATCTTCGCAGAGCTTATCAACATAGGTCGTGTCCCGGGCCCGCGGATCAAGGCCCTCTTTGCGTTTGCGTTTGCGTACAGCCCAACCGATGTCGAGCCCTGCCAGATCGGCCACGGCAAAGGGCCCCATTGCAAACCCAAACTCTTCCAGAGCGACATCAATGTCATAGGGCGACGCGCCATCCAGTATCATGTGATCCGCCGCTGTGCGGTAGGTTGACAAGATTCGGTTGCCGATGAATCCGTCGCAGACCCCTGCGCGCACATTGATCTTGCCCAGGGCCTTGCCTAGGGCAAAGCCTGTCGCAGTCACCTCGGGCGCTGTTTTGTCTGCCACAACAATCTCGAGCAGCTTCATCACGTGAGCGGGTGAGAAAAAATGCAGCCCCAATACATCCTGCGGGCGCGACGTGCTCACCGCTATTTCATTAATATCAAGATACGATGTGTTCGAGGCCAGAATACAGCCCGGTTTGCAAACGCGGTCAAGCTCGGCAAAGACTGTTTTCTTTACGTCCATGTCTTCGAACACGGCCTCAATTACAAGATCCGCGTCCTGAAGTTTGTCGTAGTCCGTCGCTACGCTGAGTGTTTGCGTCATGATTTTGTCATGCTGCTCTGAAGAAATTTTGCCCCGTTTAAGAGCGCCGGACAGATTGCGTTCGATGCGGTCGCTTGCGGCTTGTCCGGCTTCGGCTGTCATCTCGAGCATGGTGACTTTCAGCCCGGCCAAAAGAGCCGCAGTGGCGATGCCCGCGCCCATCGTACCGCCGCCAATTACGCCTATCTGTTCTAATGTGCGTGGCTTGATACCCTTGAGTTCAGGGATATTGCTAACGGCCCGTTCGGAAAAGAATGCGTGGATCATGCCCTGACGCTGATCTGTCTGCATCAGGTCGAAAAAGATCTGACGCTCGGCGGCCAGCCCTTCGTCAAAAGATTTCTCCACCGATGCCTGAACCGCGCGGACACACCATGCCGGAGATACCTGGCCGCGCCCGCGTTGCAGCGTAGCGTCAAACGCAGCATCCCAGTCTATTGCACCTGGCGGTGGCAGTTCGCTGACAGCGCGCCGCCCTGCGTCGCGGTCGAGCAATTTTTGGGCATAGGCAAGCCCGATTTCCTTGGGATCGCCATCCTGAACTACATCAATGATACCCATCTCGTGCGCGGCCTTGGCGCCGACATGACGCCCAGTCGTCATGACGTCTAACGCAGCCTCCACGCCGGACAGTCGGGGCAGGCGTTGCGTACCTCCCGCTCCGGGGATCAAGCCAAGGTGCACTTCGGGCAGTCCGACACGCGCAGATGGCACTGCGATGCGGTAATGGCAGCCCAAAGCAACCTCTAGTCCACCGCCCAGTGATACCCCATGCATTGAGGCAACAACCAAAAGCGGCGAAGCTTCGATTCGATTGATCAACGTGGGCAGGTGCGGTTCAAGCGGTGGCTTGCCAAATTCGGTGATGTCAGCACCAGCGAAAAACGCGCGCCCATCACCTACGATCAAAACCGCGCGCACGCCATCATCGTCCTCAGCTTGCTGCATTCCGTCCCAAAGACCTTGGCGCACCGCTTGGCTTAGCGCGTTGACTGGTGGATTTTGAACTGTGAGAACGGCGATATCGCCGTGACGGGAATACGCTATCTTGTCGTTCATGAGGCCCCTGCTGAATTTATATGGCGCACTGAAGCATTGCCTTGTGCATTGGAAAAGCAAATTAAGCAGTAGGTGCAAAAGGGCAAGAGCCGATCCCGCCGTGCGCTGGGAACGTTACGTCCCGGCCTTTTATTCAATTTTATTTTGCCTAATGTGCAACGCTGAAAATGCGCCACGATCCGCTTAGGGTCAGGACCGATTAATCCTGTGTTGCCAGTTCGGCAAATTTTGCGCCTAACAAAGATCAAAGCAGAAAGAATAGTGTTTCTATTCCGGGGCTTTAATCTTTGTCTGGGGCAAAACCCGCCGAACCCGGAGGGCAAGGTGAACTGCCCGCCTCGGCGCCCAGTGCTGCTTGAAAAGACAACCAGCCTTTCCTGCCCATCAAAAATCGCCGATTTCGGGCAGTTTAAATTGCTGGCAATACAGAATTAATCGGTCCTGATCCTAGCTGTCCCGCCGGTAAATAAAGCAACGTCCGGGCACTGCCCCATTAGGAAGCGGTTGTTCCACCAGAGAATTAAAGTACATGCGATCTGATGCGACCATCAATCCGCCGACGGCAAGCAACGGCTCAACAAATGGCGAAATATCGCGGGCAAACTGGTCATTTTTTGCGGCATTGTGCCCGCCCAGATCGGCGTGAATCAGGGCTGCTGTTGATCCGAACTGTTTCAGCGCTTGCGGTAATGTATCGAACACGTCGCCCAGCATCACCACATCATGTGGCGGTGTGCTGTCAGGATGTGAGGCGACTGCGCGCTCAAACACATAGATTTCGCGGTCGGGCATAACATGGCGCATATGGTGATAGGTTCGGCCGTTTCCCAAGCCCAGCTCAAAGACCGGACCGGGCATTGAGGAGATGGTTTTGGCGGCCTGATCAAGGCAGGCCCGCTGAGACACCATACGGTCTACAAAAAGGTCAAGGCGGCTTTGGGTCATCACACATTCCTTTGTCTGTAACCCTAGATGGAACAGTCTGAAGGAAATGTGTAGCATCTTTAAAAGAAAATGCTTGTCTGGACGTCTGTGCCTGAATCGGTTTCACTGCGTTTCTACGTAGCTCGAAAGAAGGATATTCGATGTCGCCCCTGCTCGATGTGCAAAACCTGTCTATCGGATTTGGCGCTGCGCCGTCTGTCGTGTCTGGTGTCAGTTTTCAGGTCAACTCGGGCGAGACGCTGGCCATTGTCGGTGAAAGTGGATCAGGGAAAACTCTGACCTGTCGTTCGGTTCTGCGCATTTTGCCCGAGGCGGCTCAGTTGCGCAGCGGAACCGTCAATTTCGGCACCGGGGCTGACAGCAGAGATTTGCTGCGCCTGCCCCCGCGCGAGATCCGTAATGTTCGGGGAAACCGGATTTCGATGATCTTTCAGGAACCGATGCGATCCTTATCGCCATTGCACCGGATCGGCAATCAGGTCTGTGAGGTGCTGACCCTGCACCGCGATCTATCCCATTCACAGGCAAAGAAAGATGTATTGGACACGTTCGAGCGTGTGGGGTTTGCAGATCCCGAACGTGCATTTCGTGCCTACCCCTTCGAGATGTCTGGCGGCATGCGACAACGCGCGATGATTGCAATGGCCATGGTTGCAAAGCCAGATCTGTTGATCGCGGACGAACCGACAACTGCGCTTGATGTGACGACGCAAGCGCAGGTTCTGGGCCTGATGAAAGATCTTCAGCGTGAAACGGGTATGGCAATGATCCTCGTGACGCACGATTTGGGCGTCGTGGCCAACATGGCCGATAGCGTCGTTGTGATGAACAAGGGCCACGTGATGGAGAGCGGGCCAGCACCGGCGGTACTGGGCGATCCCGGGCATGGGTACACGCAAAAGCTGTTTGCGGCTGCACCAATGATCCCCGAGGTCGCCCAACCCGCCCAACCGGTTGAGCATGATGACAGCATTCTTGAACTAAAGAATGTCTCGAAGACCTATGTTATGCGGGCGGGAGGCTTGCGGGCGCAAGCCAAGGTGCGCGCCTGTATCGACGTGAACTTGTCGCTGCAACGGGGCAAGACACTGGCCATCGTCGGTGAAAGCGGATCGGGCAAAACGACCTGCGCCCGCATCGCTCTGGGTGCAGAACAGCCCGACGCCCAAGCGCAAGTTTTGTTTCGGCCATCCGCTGATGCGGCAACGTTGCGTATTCACGAAATGTCTCGCGCCGAAAAGGTGACATTCCAACGTCAGGCGCAGATGGTGTTCCAGGACCCCTATTCATCACTCAGCCCCCGGATGCGGGTCGAACAAGCCCTGACCGAACCCATGGAAATTCACGGAATTGGCAACCGTTCCGCACGTCAAGACAAGGCCGCTGAAATGCTGCGTTGGGTGGGGCTGAATCCCGATATGCTCAAACGCTATCCGCATGCCTTCTCGGGCGGCCAGCGCCAGCGCTTATCCATCGCGCGCGCACTCACTTTGAACCCGGTCCTTCTGGTGTGCGATGAACCCACCTCAGCGCTCGATGTGTCCGTTCAGGAGCAGATTCTGACCCTGTTGGAGCGTATTCAAGATGACATGGGATTAAGCTATTTGTTCATCAGTCACGATTTGGCAGTTGTCGCTCGTATAGCTGACGAAGTTGCTGTGATGCGTCAGGGCGTTGTCGTTGAACAGGCGCCGCCCGAAACCCTTTTTTACAATCCACGTCATCCCTACACCAAGGCGCTTATCGCGGCTCAGCCCGAACCAGATGTGAACAGACCGATCGATTTGGCCCAAGTCGCGCTTGGTGCCGGTTCTGCGGCGTCTTGGCCGGACATGTACCGGTTTGAAGGAGCGGATGCGCCGGACCTTGTCCAGATCGAACCGGGCCACAAGGTGCGCTGCCATGTTTAACCGATTGATTGCCATCATCACCGCAGCCGTTATGGCCCTGCCAGCATTCGCGCAGCCAGTCGTTCTGGAAAGCACCTACTGGGAGGCCGAGGTTGCCAGTGGGGAAATGGATAGAGCGGCTTTTAGGATCCCAGAGACGCCACTCATCGTTGATCTTGAGGCCAAAGGCCGCACGTTTGGCACACAAGGGGGCACATTGCGCACCATGGTGACCCGGTCCAAGGACGTGCGGCAGATGGTGGTGTATGGCTATGCGCGGCTGGTTGGCTACGATCACAACTATGCCCTCCAGCCGGATATCTTGCGGGACTACGAGGTCGAGGATCAACGCAAATTTACCCTGCACCTGCGAACGGGTCATCGCTGGTCAGATGGTGCACCGTTTACATCCGCAGATTTTGAGTACTGGTGGAAACACGTCGCCCAAAACGAAGAGCTTAGCCCAAATGGCCCCCCCGAGGTGATGCGATCAGGCGGAGAAATCGCGACAGTCACGTTTCCCAATGCATATACCGTTGTTATCGAATTTTCGCTGCCAAACCCTGTATTTCTGCAATCGTTGGCTGGTGCCAGCCCCCCATTTATCTATCGGCCCGCGCATTATCTCAAGCAGTTCCACGTTGACTTTAACACTGCCGATGCGATGGCCCAGATGATCCGAAGCAAGCGGGTACGAGGCTGGGCGCCGCTGCACAACAAGCTCGACAATATGTACAAGTTCGACAATCACCAATTGCCGACATTGCAACCATGGATGCCTGTTAATGCGGGTGGGTCATCCCGCCAGTTGTTCGTGCGAAATCCTTACTTTCACCGTGTCGATGCCCGTGGCGTACAACTGCCTTATATCGACGTGGTCGAAATGGGGATTGTCGGATCGGGCTTGGTTGCTGCGAAATCCAATGCGGGTGAGAGCGACTTGCAGGCCCGCGGCCTCGATTTTCGTGATGTGTCGATCCTCAAAAAAGGCGAAACAGACGGCGCGGCCTACAAAACACTACTTTGGGCCAACGGAGCCGCTAGCCAGATCGCGATTTATCCGAACCTGAACTTTGCTGATCTGATTTGGCGCGACGTGATACGCGACCCGCGCTTTCGTCGTGCTCTTTCGATGGGCATCGACCGCCGCATGATCAATCGCGCGCTTTATTTTGGATTGGGCACCGAAGGGGGCATGACCGCACTTGCCCAAAGCCCCTTTTTTGACGCAAGCAACCTGAGTAAATGGGCGGTTTATGACCCGTCTACAGCAAACGCGATGCTGGATGAGATGGGCCTGAACAAACGTGACAAGGCAGGGTACCGATTGCTGTCGGATGGACGCCCAATGGAGTTCGTGATCGAAACCGCCGGTGAGCGGCAAGAGGTTGAAAATGCACTTGCCATCATCACGGACACATGGCGCGATATCGGCATAAAGCTGATCATGCGCCCGTTAGACCGCGACATTCTACGCAACCGCGTGTTTTCTGGTGTGACCATGGCCTCTGTCTGGTTTGGGTGGGATAATGGTATCCCACAAGCCTATACGCCGCCCGGTTATCTTGCCCCGACGGACCAGGTTTTCTTTGCTTGGCCGAAGTGGGGCCAGCATCACCAAACACGCGGTGCCGCTGGCGAACCTGTCGATATGGAACCAGCGCAGCGTTTGATGGATCTGAACGCGGCCTGGGCTATCACTGATGACGAGGAAACGCGCGGCAAGATCTGGCGTGAGATGCTGGGTATTCATGCGAACCAGCAATATGGCATCGGTATTCTTTCCGAGGCGCCTCAGCCGGTTGTTGTATCGGACCAGCTGCGCAATGTGCCCGAGTTGGGTAAATGGGCGTGGGAACCAGGTGCACATTTTGGCATTCACCGCGTTGATGAATTTTATTTTGCCGATGATCCACACGCGGAGATGAGCCAATGATGTTCGTGCGCTATGCCGGGTATCGTCTGCTGACGATGTTGCTCACGCTTGCAGTCGTGTCAGTGCTGATTTTTATCATTATCAACCTGCCACCGGGGGATTATTTATCCAACCAAATCGCAGAGCTGCGTGCAACCGGTCAGGCCGAAGGCGTCGCTAAGGCAGAATTCCTGCGCAAGGAATATGCGCTTGATCGGCCGTTGTGGCAGCAATACCTGATCTGGGTGGGCGCGTTCCCCGGCCCACAAGGGTTTTCGGGACTGCTGCAAGGAGATTTCGGCTGGTCATTTGAATTTGATGCGCCGGTGGCCGAGATTGTGGGTGATGCACTGTGGCTGACGGTTCTGGTGAACCTTGCTGCCGTCTTGTTTGTCTACCTTGTGGCTTTGCCTCTGGGGGTCTTGGCCGCTGCGCGCTCATCTACTTGGGTGGATTATACAACTGCCTTTGTTGGCTATCTGGGCCTTGCCACGCCGAACTTTTTGTTGGCGTTGATGTTATTTTATTACGGACACAAATATTTGGGATTGCCGATCGGAGGGTTGATGGCACCCGAGTTTGAAGGCGAACCCATGTCTTTTGAAAAGGTCAGGTCCATCCTTGTGCATCTGATCGTGCCAACCTTTGTGATCGGCACGTCTGGTGCGGCGGGAATGATGCAAAGGTTGCGCGCCAACATGCTGGACGAGCTGTCGAAGCCCTATGTCGAAACGGGCATCGCCAAAGGTCTGGCGCCAACGCGGCTATTGACCAAGTATCCACTGCGTATGGCGTTTAACCCGTTTGTAGCGGACATTGGGAACCTGTTGCCTGCGATGGTGTCTGGTTCGGTTCTGGTGTCTGTGGTGCTGGGCTTGCAGACGATCGGCCCGGCCTTGTTGACTGCGCTGAAATCACAGGATCAGTTCCTAGCTGCTTTCGTCCTGATGTTCGTGGCGCTTCTGACGCTGATTGGCACGATGATTTCCGACCTGTTGCTGGTGCTGCTTGATCCGCGCATCCGCTATGGCGCGCGAGAGGGATAATATTATGACCACGCTTCCTGACGGCCGCTTTGTAGACGATGCCCCATATGACCCGAACGTAGACTTATCTGCGCTTGACCGGACAGATATGGACGCACCCAATTGGGTGCTTGTTTGGCGGAAATTCCGCAAGCACCGGCTGGGCCTGATATCAGGTATTTTTTTGCTGCTGGCATATATGGCGATCCCTTTTGCGGGATTCTTTTCGCCCTACACGCCAAATGAACGCAGTGCTGATTACCTGTACCATCCGCCGCAGGCGATCAATTTTTGGCATGAAGGGGAATTCATCGGCCCCTTTGTATACCCAACCCAAGCCTTTGCTGACCTCGAAAATTATCGCTGGACCTATATCACCGACGAAACGCAGCCTATGCGGCTGGAGTTTTTCTGCAATCGAACAAAGTACAACGTATTTGGATTGATCCCAACCGAGAGACACCTTTTCTGTGCGCCCGAAGGGGCCACGGTGTTCATTCTGGGATCTGACAGGTTGGGGCGGGATGTATTCTCGCGCATATCTTACGGTGCGCAGTTGTCACTGACCGTTGGGCTGATCGGGATCACCGTTTCATTCGTGCTTGGCATCACCTTTGGCGCGATTGCGGGCTATTTTGGTGGCACCGTCGACTGGGTGGTCAACCGGGCCATTGAAATCCTTCGGTCCCTGCCTGAGTTGCCGCTTTGGTTGGCCCTGTCAGCGGCGGTGCCATCAAACTGGGGGCCGGTGTCTGTCTTTTTCATCATCTCCATTATACTTGGGCTATTGGATTGGCCCGGTTTGGCGCGGGCAGTCCGAAGTAAATTCCTCTCGTTGAGAGAGGAGGAATATGTGCGCGCAGCAGAGATGATGGGGGCCAAACCCGGACGGGTGATACGGCGGCATTTGTTGCCGAACTTTATGAGCCACCTGATTGCTTCGGCGACTCTTTCGATACCAGCGATGATCTTGGGGGAAACGGCACTGTCCTTTTTAGGCCTTGGCCTGAGGGCACCTGCGGTGTCTTGGGGCGTGATGTTGAATGATGCGCAGAATCTCGCCAGCATCGAGATCTATCCTTGGACAGCGATCCCGATGCTGCCAATCATCATTGTTGTGCTGGCGTTCAACTTTTTGGGTGACGGCCTGCGCGACAGTTTGGACCCGTACAAAGGCTAGAAACAGCGCTTACTATGATTTGCGTCGTGGCGGCTGTATGCCACCGGCGGCGGCGGCTGCGCGGCGGGCCTTGTTCTTTTTGCTGTTTTGTTTGCCAACCTTGGGCGCGCCGCTGGGTTGTTGCCCCTTTGTGCCAGATTTTTGGCGTGGCTTCTTGAATTCGTTTACGCTGCCATCGTTCATGGCTTTTTCAAGGGCCGATGGTGGCTTTGCAAAGCGCGTTTTCGCACCAGATTTTGACACTGGTTTTGCCCCGGGCTTTGGTTTCTTGTGTCGCGGTGGCGGTGCATCGTTCCACTCTATAGGAGCCGAAGATTTTGGTTTGGATTCTGATGATGCTGTACGTGCCGGTTTGGTCGCTGGTTTGTCCCAGACGCGTTTCGTCGAATTGGGTTTTGGGCTGTCGTCGTAATTTTTCTTGGGGCCTTGCGATGCTGGCTTGCCCCCAGATCTTGGCTCGAAACGTGGTTTGGGTTGGCTGGCCGCTGCGGGTACGCCTTGCAATCGCGTTACAACTGCGCCGCCCTCAACTTTCATATCAGACCCAAGGGCGCTGGTGAATCCATCAGCTGACGTTGCCAGAATTTCCACGTAAGACATATCACCCTGAATACGAATTGCCCCGATGTCATCCTTGGTGATGTCACCAGCGTTACATACGATCGGCAAAAGACGGCGAACTTCGACGCCCTGATTGCGCCCCCCAGAAACCGAAAACCAGACGCTAGGGCCAAAAGGTGCGCGGGCTTTGGGGGCCTTATCACCGGTCACAGCAGACAAATGCTCTGGTGCAGAGTGGCGCAGCCCGTGCATCCGCAAAATGGCGGCAGCAAGTTGTGTGGGCTCGAACTGTTCTGCCAGTTTTGCAACCATGGCAGTCTCTGCCTCGGTCACTGGATCGGTCCACATCGGATCATCCAACATACGCAGTTCATCCTGAGCGCGGATAGCCTCGGCCGACGGTGCATCGATCCATTGAGCTTCAAGCTTGGCACCTTTCAGGATGCGCGTCGCCTTTGAGCGGACCTTGGCTGTCACGATCAGCGCGCTGGTGCCCTTGCGGCCTGCGCGACCTGTTCGACCGGATCGGTGCAAAAGTGTCTCGTGATTGGATGGCAGTTCGGCATGTACCACCAGTTCAAGATTGGGCAGATCGATGCCGCGTGCAGCCACATCCGTTGCAACGCAAACACGGGCCCGCCCATCGCGCATTGCCTGCAACGCGTTCGTCCGTTCAGATTGGGTTAATTCGCCGGACAGCGCCACAACTGAAAAGCCACGGTTTGACAGACGCGTTGTCACGCGGTTGACCATGGCGCGGGTGTTGCAAAAAACGATGGCGTTGGGGGCTTCGTGAAAGCGCAGCACGTTGATGATGGCGTTTTCTGCGTCATGGTTGGCCACCATCATTGCCTGATAGGTGATATCGGCATGTTGGCTGCCGCTTGCCTGTGTGGCGACGCGCACGGCATCTTTTTGGTAGGTCTTGGCAAGCCGGGCGATTTGTGCCGGCACAGTCGCCGAAAACATCAAGGTGCGGCGTGTGTCCGGGCATTCGCCAAGAATAAACTCAAGATCTTCGCGAAACCCAAGGTCGAGCATCTCGTCGGCTTCGTCCAACACCACGCCGCGAATGGCCGTCAAGTTGATAGACCCGCGCATGATGTGATCACGCAGCCGGCCCGGTGTGGCCACCACGATATGC
>JABITU010000050.1 GCA_018668195.1 Tateyamaria sp.
CACTCAAACCCCGTCTGGCTTCCCTTCGCGGGTGGCCAGGCGGGGGTATGGCGACTGATTTTTTTTTGGGTGGGAGGAGGAATTAAGCTGGTGAGGACATTGGTACCAATCGCAGTGAACGCAAGAAAACCCAAGATGACAAATGCTGCGCCCGTCGATATTCCACGTGCCACCCGACGTATCAACGCCGCCCCTAAGTGGGCCACACACACTGCCGTAAGTAAACAGATACGCACATGTCTCAAGCGGGGCGATGTCATTGACGGCCACCACATCGATGTCCGCATGCGCTGCGCAAGGTCCGTTAGGATCTGACGTAAAACAGTCCGGTAAATTCAGCCTAACCAGTTGATCAAAATTGGAATTTTTTGCGATGTCATGCGGCACCTGTTGTCTGTGCGGTTACAAGGCACCCGATCACATCCAGCGTCCCTTTGTCGAGGGCCGCGATTGCGTTTAAAAAGTAACCTCTATGGCGATGCCTTGTTCAATGGCTAAACCGACCACGGCATCAGCCACCGCCAAATCCTGCAATCCCACACCCGTCCCATCGAACAAGGTCACTTCATCGTCGGAGGTTCGCCCCGGATAGGTGCCGTTGATGACCGCGCCCAATTGCGACACGTCATCTGCGGTGATCAACCCTTCGGCCACGGCATGCTGCGCCTCGCCGATTGAAATCGATTGCGCCACCTCGTCTGTGAAAACGGTCGCGCGCGCCAGTAATCCCGCCTCAACCTCTTGTTTGCCTTTGGTATCTGTGCCCATACACGCGATGTGTGTCCCCGCGCCGACATGCGCCGACAACAACAACGGCGAGAATGCCGATGTGATAGAAATAATGGCATCAGCCTGTGTCATTTCGCTTAGTTCAACAGCTTCGAACGGCACGCCTGCATCTACTGCGACCTTTTCGATGTTTGGCAACATTTCGGGGTGCCGGTTCCATCCGATGACCTTTTCAAAATCTCGCTGTTCAAGGGCGGCACGTAGCTGGAATGTGGCCTGATGCCCCGCGCCGATCATGCCCAACACCTTTGCGTCTTGGCGCGCCAGATGCTTAATCGACACCGACGATGCCGCAGCCGTGCGCAGCGCAGTCAGCAAATTGCCGCCCACCATCGCCTTGACCATGCCCGTGTCTGAATCAAATAGAAATACGGTCGATTGGTGGTTGATCAAACCACGCTTGGCGAGGTTGTCGGGCCAATACCCACCCGCCTTCAGACCCAATGTCAGACCTGCACGGTCAAACCCGCCTTTGAAGCCGTACAGCGCATTTTCATGGCCAATCGCTTCACGGATGACCGGAAAATTGTAAGCATCCTCAGCCGCCATCGCAGCAAAAACCTTCTCCACCGCATTAAACGCAGCGTCTCGCGTCAAAAGGTTGGCAATCTCGCGCTCTGGAACAATGTACATCTTTTATCCTTGTCGGGCCCTCAGGGGCTTTGGGTTTCATCTTGCCGGAAATACCTCGGGGAGTGCGGGGGCTGGCCCCCCGCCGGATCGCCGTCAGGCGACCCTTTCGCCTTAGTATGCTTTACCGCGCGCACTGACCGGCCAGACCGTCTCGACCTTGCCACCACGCACGCCCACGTACCAATCATGGACATTGCAGGTCGGATCGCAGTGACCGGGCACAAGGCGCAGGGTGTCGTTGACTGACAACACACCGTCCGTGTCCATGACCACCCCGTGCTCGTCCGAACATTTGACGTATTCTACGTCCGTGCGCCCGAAAACGGTTGGCAAGCCGCTGTCTACGGATTGCGCCTTAAGGCCCGCATCGACGATGGCCTTGTCTGCCTTAGCATGACTCATGACGGTGGTCTGGATAAACAGGGCGTTTTCCCATTCGCCATTGTCAATCCGCTTGCCAACTTTGTCCAGGATGCGCCCGTAATCGGCGTCCATGAACGCGTAGGATCCGCACTGCAATTCGTTGAATACGCCCGAATTGCTTTCAAAGTAATATGATCCCGTGCCGCCGCCGCCAACGATGTCACACTCCAGCCCTTCGGCGGACAGACCTGCGATGGCTTCTTTGACCTGTTCGATCGCCACGTCGGTTTTGCCTTGCCGCTCGGCGTAGCTGTCAAGGTGCTGCATCGCCCCTTGGTAGGCTTGGATGCCGGCAAACTTCAGGCCCTTGGCCACGTCGATCAATTTGGCAATTTTAACAACAGCGTTGGTTGTCGTGACGCCGCAGCGCCCTGCGCCGCAGTCGATTTCGACGAGGCATTCAATCTGCGTGCCATGCTTTTGTGCAGCAGCAGACAGGTCAACCACGTTTGCCAGATCATCGACACAGCACAACACCCGCGCGCCCAGTTTCGGCATGCGCGCAAGACGGTCGATTTTGGCAGGCGCTGTCACTTGGTTGGACACCATCACGTCCTTGATGCCGCCGCGTGCGAAGACCTCGGCCTCAGACACTTTTTGGCAGCACACACCACAGGCACCGCCCAGTTCGACCTGTAATTTGGCCACGTCGACCGATTTATGCATCTTGCCGTGAACACGGTGGCGCATGTCGTGGGCCTTGGCGTAATCGCCCATTTTCTTGATATTGCGTTCCAGCGCATCAAGGTCAAGGACCAGCGATGGCGTCTGGATATCCGCCTCATCCATGCCGGGTTTGGCGGGAATGTCGAAGCCGACTTCGTAGTCTTCAAAGGTTGGATGTGCGTTCATTTGTCTGTCCTCACTTGAGCCACGGCAGAGTGTCGAGATCGACATTTCCACCTGTTACGATCACACCGACGCGCTTGCCCGCGAACCGGTCTTTGTTTTTCAGAATGGTCGCCAATGGCACGGCACAGCTGGCCTCCATGACGATGCGCAGATGCTTCCAAGTGAGTTTCATCGCGTCGATGATCTCTTCTTCGGACGCGGTTAGGATGTCGGTCACGTGGTTGGACACAAAGTGCCACGTCAGTTCTTTCAAAGGCACCAGCAACCCGTCTGCGATGGTTTTGGGGGCATCGTCTGCGATAATGTGACCGGCCTTGAAACTGCGGTAGGCATCATCGGCCTGTTCTGGCTCGGACGCGATGATCCGCACATTAGGGGCGATGTTCGACAAGGTTAGGCATGTGCCTGAAATCATGCCGCCACCACCGATGGGGGCAACCATCATGTCCAAACCGTCCGTTTGTTCCATAAATTCACGGGCACAGGTGGCTTGGCCTGCGATCACGCGTGGGTCGTTGTAGGGGTGTACGAAGTCACCGCCTGTTTCGGCCTGAACGCGCGCGAACGTTTTTTCGCGCGATGTAGTTGACGGTTCGCATTCTGTGATTTTGCCACCGTAACGTGCAACGGTATCCTTTTTGGCTTGCGGCGCTGTGCGCGGCATCACGACGTTGCACGGAATGCCCCGCCGCATGGCCGCATATGACAGACACGATGCGTGGTTGCCCGAACTGTGCGTCGCGACGCCCACCTTTGCCTGTTCGTCTGTTAACCCGAAGACCGCGTTGGTCGCCCCGCGAACCTTGAACGCGCCGGGTGTCTGGAAGTTCTCGCACTTGAAGAACAACTCGGCCCCAGTGAGTTCATTCAAGTAGGCCGATGTCATCACCGGCGTGCGGACGATATGGGGTGCGATGCGGTCGTGCGCTGCCAAAACATCTTCGAATGTCGGAATGTACATATCAAGGTCTTTCATTCTGCGGCGTCGTTGAAGTGCGTGGCGGGAGGGCGGCGGTAGCTGTCTTGGGCCGCCGCAACACCGGACCCCAGCGTTATATCAAGGCGCAGATCAACCATGCACATCTCGGCTGTGGCGATGCCAGACAGGGCCATAACGTCTGTCATTGATCCAAGGTGCCCGATGCGGAACACTTTGCCTGCGATCTCGCCCAAGCCTACACCAAATGCGGTGCCGTAGGTTTCTGCAGCATGGGTGACGATGTCGGTCGCGTTGAACCCTTGCGGTGTTTTGATCGCGCTGACTGTGTCGGAATACACGTCAGGCGACGCCGCACACAGCGACAAACCCCAAGCGTCTACCGCGGCACGCACACCGTTGGCGATGCGAGTGTGGCGGGCAAAGACGTTGTCCAGACCTTCGGACAACAGCATGGCGCAGGCGTCGTTCAACCCGTTCATCAAACCAACTGCGGGCGTGTAAGGGTAGGCGTTGTTATCGTAGCCTTTGGCCATATCGTGCACATCAAAGAAAGTGCGCGACAACGTGGCCGTTTGCGTGGCCGCCATCGCTTTTTCACTGAACCCCACAATCGCGAGGCCCGCTGGCAACATGAACCCCTTTTGCGATCCAGTCACCGCTACGTCCACGCCCCAATCGTCAAACTGAAAGTCCATAGACCCGATCGACGACACGCCATCCACAAACAACAAGGCCGGATGCCCCGCCGCGTTTATTGCGGCACGGATCGCTGCGATGTCGGATTTAACGCCGGTTGCCGTTTCATTGTGCGTGGCCAGTACGGCCTTGATTGCGTGCTTGGTATCTGCGCGCAGCATGTCTTCGTAACGGTCGGCGGGGATACCGTGGCCCCAAGGGGTTTCCACAACCGTGACGTCCAACCGGTGGCGTTCGCACATGTCGATCCAGCGGTGTGAGAACATGCCGTTGCGCGCGACCAGAATTCCATCGCCTTCGGACAACGTGTTGGTCAGTGCTGTTTCCCAACCGCCCGTTCCAGTGGACGGAAAGATGAACACTTCGGCCGATTTGCTTTTCAAAACCTGCTGCACACCTGCGCGGGCTGGGTGCAGGATTTGCCCGAACAACGGCGAGCGGTGATCTATGGTTGGCATGTCACACGCTTTGCGCAGCGCTTCGGGAATATTGGTAGGGCCTGGAATGAATACGGGATTCTGAAAGCTCATGACGGTCTCCTAGATAACGCTGGTCCCGTTATAGGAGAGCCGGTTTCGCCACGCCATTTTTTTGAAATTATATTTCAAAATTGAATTATGGGAAATTATTTCGTATTGTCAGCGGTTTGTATTTTTCATATCGTGAAAACGAATTTCTTAATCGGGCGGGTGCGATATGAATGACCACGAGAATCAAGGTGAAATCGGGCGTCGGGCCCGTGGGCGGCCCCGTGGGTGGGCTGACAAAACTGCGCAAAACACAATCAAATCCCTTGACCGTGCGATGGAGATTTTTGAACACCTCAGCGAAGCGCAAGGCAAAGCGTTGACCACCATCGCGTCCGAGATGGGGCAATCGCCCGCCACAGTGTACCGCGTGTTGGTCACGCTTGAGCAGCGCGATTTAGTGGAATTCGATCCGGTTGAGCAAATCTGGCACATTGGCCCTAAGGCGTTTGTGATTGGAGCGCGGTTCTTGCGCCGCACCAGTCTGGTTGAACGCGCGCGCCCGATCCTACGCAAATTGATGGTCGATACTGGCGAGACCGCAAACCTTGGCAGCGAACGCGGTGGAATGGTTTTGTTCCTCAGCCAGATTGAAACCCATTCAAACATCCGCGCCTTTTTCCCGCCAGGCACGTTGTCACCGATGCATTCGTCGGGGATCGGTAAAGCGCTTTTGGCGCATATGGACGTGGATCATCTGGCGCAGGTTCTGCAAACGCACCCCCGCGAGGCGTTTACGACCTTCACCATCACGGACCCTGACGAGCTGGCCCAAAATCTGGAAGCTACGCGCGCGCGTGGGTTTGCCATTGATAGCGAAGAAAAGAACCTAGGCATGCGCTGCATCGCGGCACCTGTATTTGACGCGAACGGCGATGCTGTGGCGGGAATTTCGGTGTCTGGCCCAACCAGTCGGATGGCCCAAAGCGATGTCGACAGACTGAGCGTTTCTGTCATGGCAGCAGCGCGGGACCTGACCTATGCGATCGGGGGCACCGCGCGCTAGACCGTCACAACGTCAGCAGCATGTGATGGTTGACGTCTTTATACAGAAGGTACCGGAACCGGCCAGGCCCATCTGCGTAACAGGCGTGTGTGCGTGACGGTGCAAAAGTTGATCGTTAGCCATAGGCCTGACGCATAAATTGGGACCGCTTTCGGGACCGCTTTTATATTTTAGATCAAAAATAAGTATCTGTAACCAAACTAAAATATAGAAAGTTCGGCGTCCTCTTCTGGGCACCACGAATCTATTTTAAGTAATTGTATTTATTACATAAAATATGTTTGGTGCCTGTAAAGCCTAGCCACAGGACCATTTTCTGGACCACGTTGCCAATCTATGATGAGATGAGAAGTGTTTTTTCATCCAAAGACACTGCAAAGTCGCCCAGCCCCTCTCAAGTGGTTTTGTCTGACATGACCACGTGATGACATCCGGTATTACAATTTAGCTTGAGAAGAATTTTTCCGGCCTAGAAC
>JABITU010000001.1 GCA_018668195.1 Tateyamaria sp.
CTGTACCGGTCTTGGCAGAGCCCATACCGGCGGCGCGCTTGCGGTCGGTCAAGTAACGCATGGTATTCTCCTTACACAATCGCAACAGTGAGTATTGTCAGCACAAAAGAGCCTACAATCACAGCCCAGCCAAGCTTTTCCGCAGTCTGAATGCCAAGGCCAATGCCGTTGTCCCAGATCAGGTGCCGGAGGCCAGCCAATGTGTGATACCATAGCCCCCAAAGTGACAGCAGCATGACCAACTTTCCAAAAATACTGGTCAGCGCACTATCTGCTAAGGCAAAATACTCAGCCGAGGTTGAAGCCGCCAGTAACCACCAAACAACCAGCAGCGCAGAGATCAACAAAGCATTGCCCGTGATCCGCGTGAGGATCGATGTCATCGAAGTAAGCTGCGGTCGGTAGATTGACAGGTGCGGCGATAGCGGTCGGTTGCCCCTATTTACGTCGGCCATGTTTCATCCCCTTTTTGTTCCTTGCCGACACTAACGTATTTTGTGCCCAAGTCACCCATCACTAAGCAACAAATAGCGCGGTGTTTTGGCACATAACGGAAATTATTTGCACTTGTGACCACTGAGAAAAATTTTGTGATCGCAAAATTTCAGTTATTGCCTCACAAACCGGCCTACAAACATATTTTTCGTTGGCGATGCCGATTGGTTTGTCTCTGGCGCCGCTGATTCCATTTTTAATGAGTCGCCGGCTGAGTGACCTCCCATCAAAGCGAAACCGCGCTGATTTACCTGAGCACAGTTAAAAAATGATCGCGCTGTCATGTGTCTTCTATGCATAACACCTCTGACTGATAGATAGTCAAAGGGTTTTGCATGGCATCAATGCCCAATAGTCTAGATCTAGTAAAACATGGCGCCGGTACTTGGCATCATCACCTCTAAGGTCAAACGCATCGCCGCCCTTTGTCGCAACCAGCCGCAGACGAATTGCTGCCACGCCCGGGGCCTTCGTCGGCGCTTTGTCCAGCACTTCTGACCAAGCCCGGATTGTATCGCCAGCAAGACAGGGATTGGCATGCGCACCACCATTCAGGCCAACCATCATCTGCGCATTGGCCAACCCATTGAACGACAACGCGCGCGCCATCGAAATTACATGCCCACCATAGATCAGCCGCGTCCCGTCTGGCCGGGCTGAGGTATCAAAATGCACCTTGGCCGTGTTCTGCCACAGTCGAGTGGCCATCATGTGTTCGGCCTCTTCAACCGTGACGCCATCCACATGGTCAATATGTTCACCAATTTCGTAATCATCCCAACTGTGCGGCTCACCAGCGAGGCCATAGTCATAGTTGGTAAAGTCCAGGTCTGCAGGCACCACCAGTTGCTCAGGCAACAGAGCAGGGGCAAGCGTGGGGATCACTGTTTCGGGGGTTGGGGCGCCCCGGTTGCCCTTGCGAACCATGACCCATCGAACATATTCAAGCACCGGCTTGTCGTCCTGATTCAAGCCCGTTGTACGCACCCAAACGACGCCAGACTTACCGTTGGAGTTTTCCTTGACCCCGATCACTTCGGACCGTGACCGCAACGTATCGCCCGGCCATACGGGTGCCAACCAGCGCCCCTCTGCATAGCCCAAATTAGCAACCGCGTTCAGTGACACATCGGGTACGGTTTTCCCAAAAATCACATGAAACGCGATCATGTCATCCAGCGGCGACGCTGTCAGCCCGCATTTCTGGGCAAATTCATCCGATGAATACAGCGCATGCCGCGCAGGATATAGCATATGGTAAAGCGCCCGCTCGCCCCCTGATACCGTGCGCGGCACTGCGTGTTCAATGACATCACCGGGTCGGTAATCTTCAAAGAAACGGCCCGCATTGGTCTTGGCCATTATTGCTCCCCTAATTTGATGTCTGCCGTGTAAGTGCCGGGTACGTCTTTGGTCACGGCCTGCCCGCTGCGCATGACACCAGCGTCGTGATCCCAAGTCTGGGTTGGGCTGCCATGCAGCACCCACCCTTTGTTCAACGCATCCGCGACCTTATGACAAAAGGCCGACGTGTCCTCTTCGGATAAAAAACGATAAAGCTTCATGAGATTAAGCCGGGAATGGCCAGACGCCGAGCCAGCTGTGGATATAACCAACAATCACCAACAGGATGACAGAAGCCACCGCGAACATCGCGTCCTTGGCATAAGTGCCTACTGGGTTTGGTGCCCAGTTCGGCTCAGCCGCATTGATCATCCGGGCCGAAGCGACCGCCCAGACCAAAAGGCCGCCAAACATCAGAAAAGACGCCAGATCGCCATTCACAAGCAAATGCGCCCCCGCCCAAACGCCAAATCCGACCAGCATAGGGTGGCGCATGCCAGATGCCAGCTTGCCTTTTTTCGGGGCCGGACTGAGCAGAAACAAAGCGATCAGCATCGCTAGGTTGTTGATGTGTATTAGAAAAGATGGAGGATTCCAGACAGGTACAAAGTCTGTGCCCCGATAGCCTATGACCATCAGCACAATCCCAAGCCCGATGGCCGCAGCCATCATGCCTTTGCCCGTGTCGTCCATAGCGGCGCGCCGCGCTGGCGCCACCCGTTTGAACACATGTGCCGCCCACCACAGGCCAACGCCTGCCAACAAAACGATCCAATACATAACTTATTCCTTTTGCATGGCTGCGATGGCTTCAGCCTTGGCCAAAACTTCGCGTGCGGTCACGATGTGCAGATTTTCAACGATCCGTCCATCCACAACCGCCACGCCCTGGCCGCTCGCCTCAACTGTATCAAAGGCTTCGATTTGGCGGCGGGCCAGATTAAGATCTGCTTCAGAAGGGGAAAAAGCAGCATTTGCCACTGCCAATTGCGCCGGATGTATCAAAGTCTTGCCATCGAACCCCATGTCACGCCCCTGCGTGCATTCAACCTCCAACCCCTCCTCATCTTTGAACGCATTGTAAACACCGTCGACAATCGCCAGCCCATGCGCTTTCGCCGCCAGAAGGCACAGGCCAAGCCCGGTTTGCAGCGGCAGTCGGTCAGAGCGGAACCGGGTTTGCAATTCCTTGGCCAGATCATTCGTCCCCATGACCATCCCTTGCAACTTTGGATGAGCGGCGATTTGTGCAGCGTTCAGCATTCCCAGCGGGGTTTCCATCATGGCCCAGAGCGGCATATCTCCGGTTATTGCAGCCAGCCTATCAAGGTCTGACGGGTGTGAGACCTTGGGCAAAAGCACCGCATCGCCCCCCATTTCAACGGCTGCAGCCGCATCATCCGCACCCCATTTCGTATCCAATCCGTTGATCCGGATTATCCGCATCCTTGCGCCATAGCCCCCAGTTGCCAACGCTTCGGCCAATGTCTTTCGCGCAGATTCTTTCTCATCGACAGAGACCGCATCTTCGAGGTCAAAGATAATCGCGTCCGTCGGTAAACCCCGCGCTTTGTCCAGTGCGCGTGGCTTTGAACCGGGAATATAAAGAACCGAACGCAAAGGTCGAGAAGTAGCCATTAGAGATTCCGCATTGTTATAAAGTTGCGTCGAACTGGACATTTTTTTGCAGATAGTTCAAGGGCAATAATGCCGCGATGCAGCAAATTTCTTACGTTCCAATTGGCAGCGTCAGGTTGCAAAGGACGCCGCGCGAAGCATTAACCATTATTTCAATGACAGACCGCAGGATCTTTTGATCACGCACCATCTGAAGGGCTGTTTTGGAACGACTACCTAAAAGTTTCAGAGCTAGGACAAGGAGCAACGACGCAACTGGGCTGCCCGCTAAGCCCGCAAAACTCGGCGGCTCAGATGATCAGAGGTGCTTTTGTTGGGAAAGGTCGAATAATATGAAGCAGATGATCAAATTTTTGGCAATGTTTGCCCGGGGTTTAGCGGCTACGGTCGCGTTAATCGCCACCGGTGCGGATGCCCAAAACGCCCGCAACTGTGCGCCGCGTGATCAGGTGGTAACACGGCTGGCAGAGGGGTACGGCGAAACCCGCCAGTCTATCGGACTGGGCGCAAACAATTCTGTGATCGAAGTTTTTGCGTCGGATGAAAGCAGCACGTGGACGATCACCATGACTGCACCCAATGGCATCATCTGCTTGATAGCCAGCGGCCAGGCGTTCGAAATGCTCGCCGAATCCCTGCCCATCAACAGCAACGACGCTTGAGGCCGATGCGTGCTTCAAGCGAGCAAGGCGCATTGACATGTGCCTTGTTCACGATCTGTAGGCACGTGTATGCATGCAAATCATTTGGACATGTCTGCCGTCATGCTTAGGCTGTTCAGGTCAGCCCATCCCAAATCAATTTGCTGCCGGTGATGATCAAAAGAACATAGGTCAATTGAAAGAATGCCCGTTCTGGCACAAGGTGATGCGCTTTCACTCCCAACCACGCACCCACGAGCGCAAATGGTGCCAACACAAGGTTGGCGAGGCCTGTTTGCAGCGTGAACATTCCCAAGAACGCGTATGGTACGAACTTTGCGATGTTGATCGCGGTAAAGATCAGAACACTGCTTGCTTGGTATTCTGTTTTGCCGGGCCTCAGTGACAGCATATAGACCGCCGCAGGGGGACCGCCTGCATGACTCACGAAACTGGTAAAGCCTGCAACTGTGCCCAGCAGAACGCCCATCCAATCAGGCATCGCCCTCGACATCACTCTTGTCCACCGCGCGCCCGCCACTTGCCACAACACGAATGCCACGGAAATCACCCCGATCAGAACCCGGAACACATCTGCATCCGCCCGCGCAAAAAGCGCGGCACCCAACGCCACACCGGGCAAACCGCCAAAAATCATCAACAGTGACGCCCGAAGGTTCCACTTACCCCAATAGGGCCGCAGCGTTGCAGCATCCACAAGCATCAACAGTGGCAACATGACACCAAGGGCAAGACCCGGTTCAACCACCAAAGCCAGAATCGACGCAGAAGCAAACGCAGCCCCCGAACCAAAACCGCTTTTAGAAATGCCCGCAAAAATTACCGCTGGGCTTGCCACAAGAAAAAAACCTAACGAAAGCTCCAGCATGGCCCAAATTCCTAAAAGTACCGCGTTCCCACCCCTTTAGACTGCCTTTGGCCGGCTCGCCAGCTCTCAGACCTAACCGCGCTGCAGTGCAGCACCCTTGCGCCAAAGCCTATCTCGGGCTAGGCACCGCGCCAAACAAAACCCTAGTGCGGAGAACTTCATCCATGGCCAGACCCAAGATTGCCTTGATCGGCGCCGGTCAAATCGGCGGCACGCTTGCCCACCTTGCAGCCCTCAAAGAGCTTGGCGACGTTGTGCTTTTTGACATCGCAGAAGGCACGCCCGAGGGCAAAGCCCTCGACATCGCGGAATCAGGCCCTTCCGAGGGCTTTGATGCAAAGATGAGCGGCACGCAGTCCTACGCCGACATCGCGGGCGCAGACGTTTGCATCGTCACCGCCGGTGTGCCGCGCAAGCCGGGCATGAGCCGCGATGACCTGCTGGGTATCAACTTAAAGGTTATGAAATCGGTAGGCGAAGGCATTCGCGACCACGCACCAGACGCCTTTGTCATCTGCATTACAAACCCGTTGGACGCGATGGTTTGGGCCCTGCGTGAATTCAGCGGCCTGCCCCATGAAAAAGTCTGCGGCATGGCTGGTGTTCTCGACAGCGCCCGTTTCCGCCACTTTCTTGCAGAAGAATTCAACGTGTCGATGCGTGACGTCACAGCTTTTGTGCTTGGTGGCCACGGTGATACCATGGTTCCGCTCACACGTTATTCGACCGTTGCGGGCATTCCGTTGCCCGACCTAATCAAGATGGGCTGGACCACTCAGGAAAAGCTTGATGCAATCGTTCAGCGCACCCGTGACGGTGGCGCAGAAATCGTTGGTCTTCTGAAAACTGGCTCTGCATTTTATGCGCCTGCGACATCGGCCATCGAAATGGCCGAGGCCTACCTCCGGGATCAAAAGCGCGTTTTGCCTTGCGCTGCATATGTTGACGGGGCGTTGGGTCTGAAGGGTATGTATGTGGGCGTCCCCACCGTGATCGGCGCGGCCGGTGTCGAGCGCGTGATTGACATCCAAATGACCAAGGACGAGCAAGCGATGTTTGATAGTTCGGTCGCTGCCGTCAAAGGACTGGTCAACGCCTGCAAGGGTATCGACGATAGTCTCACCTGAACTAAACCATCAGTGCTGATCACTGTTTCCGGCGTAATGAAAAATAGTGGTGGGCCAGATAGGATTGTATCTGGCCCACCTCACAGCGCCGACTTTATGTCGAACAGCTGCTGCCCATCTGAACATCCGGCGCCACGATCTTTCTTTTAAGTAAATACATACGCATCATCACCAGGGTTTTGGGGTTGTAAGAGTGAACAATCCAGCCCCGAGCAATTACCATGGCTCGATTTGCGTCAGCGGCTTGAACCTCAACGATACGAATCCCAAATACCGGCGTTCATATTTTGTGATCACACTTTAAAAACGCGTGATCACAAAATAAAAAATTATCCCGAAAAACTGTGCTAGTGGCATCTTAGCCATTTACGCAGCTTCAAAAATTCGTCGAATAGGGTCGAACCTGACGTTGAATACGGGACCAAACTGATATGAACATCCATGAATACCAAGCCAAAGCCCTTTTGCGCAGCTACGGGGCTCCGGTCTCTGACGGGCGCGTCGTCCTTCGGGCAGAAGACGCCAAGACTGCCGCAGGCGCGTTGGACGGGCCATTGTGGGTGGTCAAGGCACAAATCCACGCTGGCGGCCGGGGCAAAGGTTCGTTCAAAGAAATTGATGCCGGCGACAAAGGTGGTGTACGCTTAACGAAATCGGTCGAGGAAGCTGCTGAAGAAGCCAAAAAGATGCTGGGGCGCACACTGGTTACCCATCAGACGGGTCCAATCGGCAAGCAAGTGAACCGCATCTATATCGAGGATGGGTCAGGCATCGAAACAGAGCTTTACCTTGCCTTACTTGTTGATCGTCAGACGAGCCGCGTTAGCTTTGTCTGTTCCACCGAAGGCGGCATGGACATCGAAGAAGTCGCAGCGTCGACACCCGAAAAAATCCTAAGCTTCTCAGTCGATCCAGCCACTGGATATCAGGCGTTCCACGGACGCCGCATCGCGTTTTCGTTGGGCCTGGCCGGAAAGCAAGTCAAACAATGTGTTGGCCTGATGGGCCTGCTCTATAAAGCGTTTGTCGAAAAAGACATGGAGATGCTGGAAATCAACCCGTTGATTGTGACCGACAGTGGTGATCTGAAAGTACTCGATGCCAAAGTATCGTTTGATGGTAACGCCATGTACCGCCATGCAGATATCAATGAGCTGCGCGACGAAACTGAAGAAGACCCCAAAGAACTCGCCGCTTCCAAATACGATCTGAACTACATCGCTCTTGATGGCGAAATTGGCTGCATGGTCAACGGTGCTGGCCTTGCCATGGCGACGATGGACATCATCAAGCTTTACGGTGCTGAGCCAGCCAACTTTCTTGATGTGGGTGGCGGTGCAACCAAAGAAAAGGTGACAGAGGCGTTCAAGATCATCACCTCAGATCCACAGGTCAAAGGTATTTTGGTCAACATCTTTGGCGGCATCATGCGCTGCGATGTGATCGCAGATGGCGTTGTCGCTGCGGTGAAAGAAGTTGGCCTGAAAGTGCCATTAGTTGTGCGGCTTGAGGGCACGAATGTGCAGCAGGGCAAAGATATCATCAACAATTCTGGCCTTGACGTGATTGCGGCTGACGACCTCAAGGACGGCGCCCAAAAGATAGTTGTAGCTGTCAAAGGCTAAGCCGTACGTATCGACGAGAAAGTTAGCTAATGCAAGTCTACTCAGAAATGATTAACCTGTGGCGAGCAAATGACCGTCGCGCGCACATGTCCGAGGAGCTGTCTCGCGCTAACGTTATTTGCAACTTCTTTCCAGCGTTTGACTTTAAGCAAAGTTCTCCTGAGGTTCTGACAAAGCGCTGCTTTGAAGAGGGGCCTTGGGGAGTTTTCCACCTGCCCAATCGCGCCGGCACGGTTAGTCATGCCTTAGCATGGGAACGTTTTCTGCAGACCGAATCTGAGTTCTGCCTAATCATGGAAGATGACATTTTCATATCACCAGAGTTGGGAAGCTGGGTCACTGACGTGTCTTGGTGGCCTGAAAGCGCTGACATTGTAAAGTTTGAGCGTTGGCGCTCGTCGGGGACACGAGTGCTGCTCGACAAAAATAAACAGACTTATAAAGGCAGGCAGATCTCTCGGATGTATTCTCGACACATGGGCGCTGCAGCATACATGATTTCACGCAGAGCCGCGCAAAAACTGCTAGCAACAGAGCCGTTCGATATGGTTGTTGACCATATTTTGTTCAATTTGAATGCCTCCAAGGCTGCAAAAGGTATGAATATCTACCAAGTATCTCCGGCAATGGCAGAACAGGGCAATGAGCCGACAGGCGGGCCAGTCTACATGGGTGAGCGACTGCGCCCAACGGGCATCACGCTTGTTCGGCAAAAGCTGAAACGCGCTTATTATGAGCTTTCTTACCCATTCTCCACTTTCCTAAAGGTGCTCACCCGAAGCGCCGAATTAGCCCAGATCACCTTTGAACCTACGGTGTCGGCATCAAGCTCCACCGAAAAGGTCAGAACTGAAAAAAGGAACTAACACATGGCCGTATTGATTGACGAAAACACCAAAGTGATCTGTCAGGGCCTCACCGGCTCGCAAGGGACATTTCACACCGAACAGGCCATTGCCTACGGCACCAAGATGGTTGGTGGCGTA
>JABITU010000051.1 GCA_018668195.1 Tateyamaria sp.
GACCGTCGCGATCCCGGTGGAGACATTCACAACAATCGGAAAAATGCAGATAATCATCGCGGTCAAAATCGCCGGCACGGTGCCCGCGCCGAACCACAGGACAAAGATCGGAACGACCGCCACTTTCGGAATAGATGATATCCCCACTAGCAGCGGATAGGCCGTGTCATAAGCCAGTTTCGACGACCCAATCAGAACGCCTAGAGTCAGACCAATCAAAACTCCAAAGAAGAAGCCGACCAGAGTTGTATAAAGCGTTTGCCACGCATGCGGTGCTATGGCAGGGGCGTATTGCAGAAACGCCTCAATAATGCGGCTTGGTCTGGGCAAGATTAGCTCTGAAATGCCTGCGACAAGGCAAAACAGTTCCCAAAATACAAAGACGCTAACGATCAATGTCACCGATGCCATTTTTTGTGCGCGTGGGGTCATGCGGCATCCTCCTTTTCTCCCGCAGGCGCGTGCACAATTAACTGCCGCAGGTCTTGCACCATTTCGATGAAAGGCGGTTCAAAGGTCACATCAATCGCGCGTGGCCGGGCAAAATTCACAGGCCTGTCGTCAATGATGCGGCCCGGTCGCGCGCTCATCACACAGACGCGGTTCGCCAGATAGGCTGCTTCACGCAGGTCATGGGTCACAAGCAGCACCGTTGATTTACGGTTCATCCAAAGGTCTTGCATGATCTGCCAAAGTTCTTCTCGGGTAAATTGGTCCAAAGCGCCAAAGGGCTCGTCTAGGAGAAGAAGATCCGGATCATGAACCAGCGCGCGGCATAAATTGGCACGCTGCATCATGCCACCTGAAAGCTGCCATGGGCTCTTATCAGCAAAATCGATCAGCCCCACCTGTTCCAGCAGCGCATCAACACGATCTTTGAACTCACCGTCCCGTTTAGCGCTGAAATCGGCCTTGAATGGCGGAACGATTTTCAGGGGTAGCATCACATTATCGCGTACTGTCATCCATTGTAGTAAAGACGCGCTTTGAAAGGCCATGCCAACCCGCACAGGTTTAGCACCGAGTTCTCTACCACCAAAGAAAATGTTACCTTCAGTGGGCTTGAGAAGCTCGCTGACCAGCTTCAGAATCGTGGACTTGCCGCAGCCCGACGGACCAACCAGCGCCACAAAATCTCCCTTAGCGATCGACAGATCAGTTGGGGAAAGCGCCTGCGTTTCGCTATCCCCAGCCCCATACGTGACGCCAACGTTTTCAAGTTTCACAAATTCCTTACCGCTCATGTCGTCCCCCTATCGCCAATAATTTGGGAAAGGCTTTGGTCCACGTTCTGTGGTTTTGCAGTAGGCATTTTCTGAATGTCAGTCACTTGGCGTCCATGTCCGGCCATGCCTTCGACCATTTGGCGATCCCTTTGCACAAACGCTCCCCGCACAATTGTATGCACCGGTGCGCCAACCGTCTTGCGTCCTTCGAATGGCGTGATCTTGCCCCGGCTGTGCAAGCGGCTAGCCCCAATAACCTCTTCGCGCGTCATATTCAGGGCAGCGATATCTGCCAATGCACCCACAGCGATCCGCCCTTTATTTGGCCACATGCCAAAAGCCCGCGCCGGGTTGGCCGAAGATATGCTTACATAGTGTTCCAGCGTCATCCGCCCTGCCGCGACTTCAGTCAGCATCAAAGGCATTTGCGTCTCGACCCCAGGAAAGCCACAATCCGCCTTCCAGATAATTTCGTTTGTTTTTTCTTCGGGAGTGTGTGGTGCGTGATCGGTCGCGATCATGTCGACAACACCGCTTTGAAGCGCTTCCCAGATAGCGGCGCTGTCTTTGGCTTCGCGCACTGGAGGGTTAACCCTGATGACGCTTCCCAAACGTTCGTAGTCGCTAGAGTCAAGGAAAAGATAGCAGGGGCAGGTCTCGCCTGTAATATCAATCCCGCGCGCCTTGGCCTCGGCCAATGGACGCAACTCTCCGGCGGAGGAGATATGCAGCACGTGGATGCGCGCGCCGGTCCATTCAGATAAGATGGCAGCCCGCGATACTGCCTCGATGGCAACAACTTCTGGTCGGGCGGCAATGTGATAGAGTGGGTCATTTAGGCCCGCTGCCTCCAGCTTGGCCTGCCGCCATGCCATAATAGAAGCGGTCTCGGCATGCAGCGATATCCGGAGACCGGAGCCTGCGATAATCTCAAAACCTTCCAGCATTGCGCCGGTCGATGGCGAAGGCAAATTGCCAAATGTGTTTCCCATGAAACATTTGAAGGCGTTGGCGCCTGCCTTGATCAGACCCGGTAGTTCGTCAATATTATCCTCGGCCAGCAAACCGTAGATCCCAAAGTCAACGCAGGCTTTCTTCGCACACTCCTGCTTTTGACGTAATTCGGTGACTGAGCGGGTGGGCGGATTAGTGTTGGGCATTTCGAACACGGTTGTGACTCCGCCCATCGCCGCGGCCCGCGTACCGGTTTCCCAATCTTCCTTGTGGTTGTAGCCCGGTTCACGAAAGTGAACATGCATGTCGATAGCTCCGGGAATCAAGTGTAGCCCAGTCACATCGACGACCTCTGCTGCATCTCCTAAGCTTTGTGGTTTGCCGATGGCGCTTATCCGACCGCTGGTAATCGCCACATCGGCCAGTTCTCGAGCGGTTTCATTGACGACTGTTCCGCCAGTTAAAATCAAATCGGTCATAGCGCGGCCCACCCCCCGTCCACTGGCAGATCGACTCCAGTGATTTGTCTGGCGCAGCCTGAGGCCAGAAACAACGTCGCCGCAGCCACATCTTCATCTTTGCTGACCCGCCCTAGCGCATAATCTGCAGCATGTTTGGCTGCAGCTTCGTCCAAGGATATACCATGTTGTTCAGCGACTTGCGGGACGACCTTTTCGCGGAACCTTGGGCCATCGACCATGCCTGGAGCAACAAGATTGACGTTGATGTTGTCGGGCCCAAGTTCAAGCGCAAAGCTTTTGGTCATGCCTCGTAATCCCCATTTCGAACTGGAGTAGGACAAACGCATCGCCCGCCCTCGTAGCCCAAAGGTGCCGCCCACATTGACGATCTTGCCACCGCCACCGGCCTTCATTACCGGGGCGACAGCATGGATAAGGTTGAAGGGACCCAGAACATTCAGGCGCAGAATATCCTCGAACTCGTCCTGTGTGGTCTCTAGTCCAGTCTTGCCAATTGGGCCTGTGCCACCGGCCACATTGATCAAGATGTCGATCCGACTTTCGAATACCGCCAAGACGTCATTAATCGCGGCATCCACGGACTGGCTAGAGGTGACATCGCAAGAGAACTTTTCTGCCTGCACGCCCAGGCCCTTTGCTTTAACACAGACCGGAGCGATAGCAGCTGTGTCTCGGCCAAGCAGGGCGAGGTGGGCGCCCTCACGTGCAAAGCCCAGCGAGATGGCGGCACCCATACCTTTGGCCGGACCAGTGATCACCACTACCTTATCTTTCAATTCCAGATCCATTGGGTTCACAGCAACTTGTAGATGCGGTCTTCTTTCACTGGTAGGAAAGCATCAGAATAGATCTCGGATGGTTCCGGCGTGCGCGGCAGGCCGTTGGCCTCAACGACAAGGTCAATGGCCTGCTTGAAACGATCCGGATCGACATTACCAAGACCGGTTGTCGCCAGCTCCGGATGGTTCATTTCGTCTTGCAAAGTGGCGATCAGACGCTCTTTTTCAATGTCCTTGTTAATTAAGGGCTCTCGTAAGGCGACAGCGTCCACCGCCGCATCCAGATCCGCCAGCGTGTCTTTGACCCCCTGATTGATCGCCCAGACCATACCTTTGACCATCTCTGGCTCGTCGGCGGCCATCGCTTTGGGAATAATTAACCCGTTGGAATACAGATCCATCCCGTAATCACCATAGGAAATGAACCGGATGTCTTCATCTGGGTTCATGCCCGACAGCTTGGCCGAGAAGCGGATGGTGTTCACATAGCCAAAGACACCTTCAACTTCCTTGTTCTTCAACATCTGCTCGCGCAAGTTTGACTTGAAGTTAAGGATTTCAATCTCACTGATGTCGAGCCCGGCAACGTTCGCAAAAGCCGGAAACAGCTTCAGCGCGCCATCATTTGCGGATCCGCC
>JABITU010000052.1 GCA_018668195.1 Tateyamaria sp.
AAACTGTTGATTTCGCGGCAAGATCAACTCTCGCCGATGCACACCCATGTGATCAAAGCTGAAGATATCATCAACCGTGGCGGCGCGACTTTGGTGGTGGAGCTGTTTGGCTCTGACGCGAAGGGCGGATTTGCGAAAGATCAGGGCGGCACAGTTTATTGCGATGGCCTGCGCCGCGATTTCGCCCCCGGCGAGAAACTCCGCCTTGCGCCCGGCGAAAGCGTCACCCTCATGCCCGGCGATTGGCACGCCTTTTGGGGCGATGGTGGCGATGTGTTGATCGGCGAGGTGTCCACCGTGAATGACGACAACACCGACAATATCTTCCGCGAAGCCATCGGCCGTTTTTCCGACATTGAAGAGGACGAAGCCCCAAGGCATTTGCTGGTCAGTGATTATGACAAAATGCTGCACACCGCAGGCTAATAAAAACAACACGCGCCCGACTGTGTCGGGCGCCTCCTCTCTCGAACCTAGCGCCGCGCGTAATATCATTGTTAATCTGATGAAGGCCGTGCCAGTGTAAGAGCATCACCATTTTCATGAGGTCCATCATGTCTGACGCTCCACTCAAAGGCTGGAACCACACCCCAAATGTTCCGCTGCAAGTTTCGCCGTTCTTCAGTTGGCCGCCTCGGCCGGTGGCGATGGCCAAATGGCTGTTCAATTCGTGGTTTTTCCTGACCGAAAAGCTGATCATCGTCGGGATCGCCTTTGTCTCATTTTATTGGTTCCAACCGCCTTTAGAGGTGACCGGCACGCTGGCCTTTGGCTGGATTGCAGAAATGTTTATCCGCAACGTGATCTTGATGACGCTGGTTGCCGGTGGGCTGCATTTGTATTTTTACAGCTTCACCAAACAGGGCCAGGCGTTGAAATATGATGCACGACCGCTGATGAAAAATGGGCGGCAGTTCACTTTGGGTGGGCAGATACGCGACAATATATTCTGGACAATCGCCAGCGGTGTTACCGTTTGGACCGCCTATGAGGTGCTGATGTTCTGGGCGATGGCCAATGGGTATGCCCCCATGCTGACCTGGGCCGCGCATCCGATTTGGTTTGTCGCATTATTCCTGCTGATCCCCATCTGGGAGAGTTTTTATTTTTACTGGATTCACCGTGCGCTTCACATCCCTTTTCTCTACAAACATGTTCATGCGCTGCACCATCGCAACATCAACGTGGGACCGTGGTCGGGCCTGTCGATGCACCCCGTCGAGCACATGATCTTTCTCGGATCGGTCGTGGTCCACTTTGTCGTTGCCGCGCATCCCATCCATATTCTGTTCCATTTGCAATACTATGCGTTGACCGCCGCCACGACTCATACAGGGTTTGAGGGAATGGTGATCAAGGATAAGAACCGGTTGAAGCTTGGCACGTTCCACCACCAGATGCATCATCGGTATTTTGAATGTAACTATGGATCGCTCGAGTTGCCCTGGGACAAGTGGTTTGGATCATTCCATGATGGCACCGCCCAATCTGATGCCAAAATCCGCGAAAGGCGCAAGAGATTTACGAATGGCGCCAAATAATATGACCCCAAGACGGACAAGGCCTGGCGGACCCTGCGTTGCCACTGCCGGCCAGTCCCGCTCTTAGGCGGTTCCGCCTCCCCGCAACGCGCGCAGGTAGTGTCCCAGGATCAGCACGAGAGCCAGAGCCAATCCGATCCACATGATCAGCGCCGATTTCCACAAGATCAAGACAGCGGCCAGCAATCGAAGCACAACTTCCAAGATGCTCATTGTAACCTTGTCAAACCTGGCCAGAGCCGATGCCATGAGATAGAGCGCGACGGCGATGCGCACCCCAAGAGCGGCCAGGCTCGGCCAGTCAACCGCACCGGAATACCCGTCGATCAAGGCGCGTTGGCCTTGCTCGTTCGTAATGGTCACGGCTTCTTCGATCAGCAGTAATTCGGGATACCAAGCGAAGACGAAGGGGATCGTGAACATGACAATGCCGATGCGCACTGCTGCCAATCCGGTGCGCATCGGTTCTGTTCGTGTGATCGAGGCCGCTGCAAAAGCTGCAATCGCCACGGGTGGGGTGATCGCAGAGGCTACGGCAAAGTAGAAAACAAACATATGGGCGGTAAAAAAGCTGACGCCGAGGTTGGCAAGAAGTGGCCCCAGAAGCAGCGCGACATTCACATAGGCCGGCACCGTCGGCATGCCCATTCCCAAAAGGATCGCACAGCCCATGGCGCAGGTCAGCGCCAGCATGAGGTAAACACCGCCAACGATGTTGATCTCAAACCCAAAGAGGCTCAGCACCTGAGCCCGCTCCAACCAGGTGGTTATGGCGCGGGTGAAGCTTTCTTTTGATGACGGGCGCCAGAAGGTCTGAGGCGTTAAATGCCAAATGGGAGCATATCAATTATAGCAGCAAGACTTGGCTGGTTCCTTTAGCCAAATCAGGTCAACCAAGACATGTGTATCTTTCAGATGCAG
>JABITU010000053.1 GCA_018668195.1 Tateyamaria sp.
GATGTAGCTTCTGGCACGACTGTGACTGGCTATTTCACCTCGGTTGACAACGGAACTGCAGACGACAACTACGGCTTGGGCTTCACTCATTCACTGGGTGGCGCAACGCTGGCCGGCGGTATTGCGTCGATCAACGATTCCTCACGTGCAGATCTGGGTGTTCGCTTCAACTTCTAAGCTAACGTTCATTTAAACGGTTTGGGGCAGGCCATTGGTCTGCCCCTTTTCTTTTTGTGACGCTTAAAGTTATCTGCGTGCAGCAAAAACCATCCGAGGTGTTCCAGTGCCACTTAACGATATCCGTGACCGTATTTCCAAAGCCAAGGCCAATGCAGGACGGACGCCGGAATCGGTACATTTGATTGCCGTGAGCAAGCTGCAACCAGACACCCGTGTTGCTGCAGTTCTGGATCAAGGGCACCGTCATTTTGGTGAGAACCGAGTGCAAGAGGCTGCGGGCAAATGGCCGGGTTTCCGCAAAACCTATGGGGACATCAATGTTGATCTGATTGGGCCGTTACAATCTAACAAAGCCCGTCAGGCTATGGAGCTGTTCCAATCCATTCACACGCTCGACCGCCCAAAACTAGCCAATACGATTGCGCGCCTTGCGCAGGAAATGGGCCACTGCCCAGACCTGTTTGTTCAGGTCAACACCGGCGAAGAACCTCAGAAGGCCGGAGTGATGCCCGACGACGTCGACACCTTTGTGGCCACCTGCCGGGATATTGATCTGCCGATTGCTGGGTTGATGTGCATCCCCCCCGTTGCCGAAGAACCGTCTTTGCATTTTGCCCTGCTTGCTAAGATGGCAGAGCGAAACGGGATGCCTGGCCTATCGATGGGCATGAGTGGCGATTTCGAGAGTGCCATCGCCCTTGGCGCGACCCATGTGCGCGTGGGATCAGCTATATTTGGTGATCGCCCCGCCTGACAAACCGACTTACAACGTACAACGGGACTGTTGTATTAATTTATATAAATAGCCTGCGGAATTTATATCTCCTTACTGGATTGTACCTGTCCAAAAGCTCCATATGCCGCGCATACCGCCCAGACGTCTTGCGTGGCGCAGCGCATAGACGGCGCACACAACAGGGGTTCAGCTGCCAAAGCAGCGGTGCAGCACGGTGCGCCATGCATTCAAGATACCGGTGTCGGTCCAGTTGTCGCCCGTGGACAGGCCGATATGTGCCCCCGTTAAGATCGGAAAGGCCGCCCCGCGCAGGCGGGCACCAAGCATGTCGCAGACAAAGATATAGTCTTCACCCACAGGGTGCTGCGCACCTACGTCAAAGCGCGTGTCGAACTGCACCCCTGCCGCGCGCACCGGATCCACCCGCACCATCAGTTCCGGCGCACAGACCCGCCCCGCGATAAGTTTGCGCAAGCGGTAGCGTGCTGCACGGCGGCCTGTCTTTGGCATCCGTCCTGCTCGCCAGCCTGCTGAAAAAGCCAATTGAGCCACAAATACCTCGCGCATCTGGGCGCCCAGATTCACACGGATGTCGCGGATCTGCCTGTGGGCACATTTAATACGATCGTGGCCTCGCACGCGATCGAGCATTTGCCCGCCGAAGCGTTGCATAGCACGCTGGTGACGTTGATGGGGGCGCTTGCGCCTAAGGGGCGGATGTTGATCGAAGTGCCGCAGGGGGGGGGCAGCTATCTGCATCTGGCGGGCCAGCGACAAGACCCGCACACTTTGTTCTTCACAGGTCAGGCACTGGTCGAGGCGGTGACGGCGGCGGGGGGAGATATTTTGTTCCAGCAGGCCGTAGGGCATGTGCAAAGCCCACAGCGGAGCGATGTAATCTATATTGCGGATGGGCCGCCGTTTTACAAAACGCGCCACGGCTCGCTGACCTTGGTTTGCTGTGTGGCCTGCGGCCCGATTGCGCCCCTATGCCCGTGACAAGGAAAAGCGGTGGCGCGCGCGCCCAGCTGTGTCCTTGCGGATGCAATAAAGCTCGCCGTCGGCATCTGTTGTACTGTTGCCGGATGTCAGGCTGGTGTCGAATAGGGTCTTTGGGTCCCCCCCCGAAACAGGGCATGGTGGTCATTGTGGTGGGGAGTTGCACGGCGGCCAGACGCTCCGCGCCCGGGCCAAGCCGGTGGATGATCCCCGCATAGATGCCCGAACTCCAATAGGCGTCCGGTGTCTGCTCGAGCATGAGTGCGGCGGCAAGGATGGCAGGCGCGGTATTGGGGCGCTGCGGCTCTACAATGACGGGAGCATCCGACAGGCCGGTCTTGGCGCATCGCTCAGTTTCCATAAAGCGGAACTCGTTTTCCGTCATGATCAGTGGTGCGGCGAAATCGGACCCGGAAAGCGGCGCAGCGTCATCTGGAACAGGCTCTGATCGCCGTTCAGCTTGGCGAATTATTTCGGAAACGCGCCGCATGAGGCGGGCCAAAGGCGGATCCCTGCCCCACCGCACAGAATCACAGGATGGATCAGGTCCATCAGTTGGCTCCGAACAGATCGCGGGTAAAGACCTTGTCCACCACATCGGCCAGATCGTCGTCATGGCGGTTTGCGATGATCACATCCGCCTCGAGTTTAAAGACGCGCAAGTCACGCTCGACCCGCGAGTTGAAAAAGCTGTCTTCCTCCATCGCAGGCTCGTAGACGATGACCTCGACGCCCTTGGCTTTGATCCGCTTCATGATGCCCTGCACCGAGGATTGTCGGAAGTTGTCGGAACCCGACTTCATCACCAGACGGTAAACGCCAACGACCTTTGGCTTGCGCGCGATGATCTGCTCGGACAGAAAATCCTTGCGCGTGCGGTTGGCGTCCACGATGGCTTGAATGAGGTTCTGGGGCACCGCCGAATAATTGGCCAGCAGCTGCTTGGTGTCTTTGGGCAGGCAATAGCCGCCATAGCCGAAAGAGGGGTTATTATAGTGATCGCCGATCCGCGGATCGAGCGATATACCCTCAATAATCTGGCGGCTGTCGACACCGCGCGACATGGCATAGCTGTCTAGTTCGTTAAAGAAGGCCACCCGCATGGCGAGGTAGGTATTAGCAAAAAGCTTGATCGCTTCGGCCTCGGAAGACCCGGTGAATTTAACCGCGATGTCCTTGGCCTGTGCGCCTGCCATTAGCAAATCGGCAAAGCGGTGTGCGGCGGGAGTGGTATCGCCCACGATGATCCGGCTGGGGTGCAGGTTGTCATAAAGCGCACGGCCTTCGCGCAGGAATTCGGGGCTGAATATAATTCGGTCGCTACCGGTTTGGGCGCGCATACGGTCGGTAAACCCGACAGGGGTCGTGGATTTGATAACGATATGGGCCGTGTCGCTTGCGGTCAGCGCCTGTTTGATTACGGCCTCGACACTGGAGGTGTCGAAATAGTCGTGCTCGCTGTCGTAATTGGTGGGGGTCGCCACGATGATGTAATCGGCATCCGCAAAGGCTGCGGCCGCATCGGTGGTCGCGGTCAGATCAAGCGTGTGATTGGCAAGGAAATCGTCAAGATCAGGGTCTGCGATGGGGCTTTTATGCGCATTGACCATGGCCACGCGCGCCTCGTTAATGTCCACAGCTATGACTTTGTTATGCTGGGCCAGCAGGGCCGCCCCTGACAACCCGACATATCCCAGACCTGCAACGGCGATTTTCATGTAGTGACCTTTCATAGCGTCTGATCGTAATTGCCGACGGTGGGTTATCGGTTTGCAGTGGTAGCGCAAGATCTAAACACGGTTGACCGATTAACTTCGATACCTCGTTCGGCCAGCAGAACGACGATATCCTGATAGGACAGTGGAAATCGTAGGTACCAACGAACAGCGCATAGAATGATCTCACGCGGCAAGCGGTACTGTTTGAAAGGCGATCTACAAAACATTAGTAACCTCAAAACACTGAAAGCCCCAAAGTTGGCCATTAATGCAACAGCTCCCTTACAACACAATCAGACGTGTGCTGTAGCGGATGTGCTGTGCGATCCACAGCAAATGGGTTGGTGCAACACCAATGCATCCTTCGGTCGGATAACCGGGTCTGCGCCACCGATGTATAAAGATAGCCGACCCACGGCCCGGCACAGCATAGGGCCAGTTCCAATCGGTCAGAATTACAAGGTCGTACAACGGATCGCTGCGGCGCAGCCGCTCGTGGCTGGCAAAATAAGGTGCGCGGACCATCATATTGTAATCTTCATCTGACGGATCGTCTGCCCATAAATCACCGGGCCGGATTGGCACTGCCCAATCTGTCGGCCTTTGCATACGATCAGGCCGGTAAAGCATACCAACAATCCGGTGTGTGCCGTTTGGCGTTGCACCGTCACCTTCGC
>JABITU010000054.1 GCA_018668195.1 Tateyamaria sp.
AAATGCACCTGTGCCACAACGTTTGTGCAATTTTGTAATGACCAGAACGTTTGCCAACTGGGGTACCAACATTGGTTTTCATGAACATTAACAATAATTCTTAAAAGCGTTTTCTATGATATTGCAAACTTCTGGCACAGCGGTTGCGCCTTGTGGCGCCCCTTATGCCAAGCCTTCAATGCCTCGACGCTTTTTGGCAGATAGACTTTGACACAGCACCAACCTATGACCCCCCCAAGCACAGCTTTTAGGGGTCGAAAATGGCAGATGACAGATTGATCGTGGCACTGGATATGCCAAACGCGGTTGCAGGTTTGGACTTAGCCCAACGCCTTGGCAGCAGCATCAGCTTTTACAAGATCGGCCTAGGCATGTTGACCGGAGGCGGCCTCGCACTTGCAAACGAGCTCAAGCAAGAGCACGGCAAACGCATTTTTCTCGATATGAAGCTTTTCGACATTGGTGCAACCGTCGAAGCCGCAGTGCGTGGGCTTGCACAATTCGATCTGGATTTTTTAACGGTACATGGCGACCCACACGTTGTGCGCGCAGCTAAGCAAGGTGCCGCAGGCAGCGGGCTGAAGATTCTGGCTGTCACAATCCTGACATCGCTCGACCGAGCCGATCTGGATGCCAGTTTGATCCAGCCCGGCGACATCAGCGATCTTGTGCAAACGCGCGCGGGCCGCGCATTCGATGCGGGCGCCGACGGTGTCATAGCGTCACCTCAGGAAGCCGAAGCAATCCGTGCTTTGCCCGAAGCCCATGGCCGATTGATTGTGACACCTGGTGTACGCCCCACCGGTGCCGATTTGGGTGACCAAAAACGCGTTGCAACACCCGCAAACGCCATTTCTAACGGCGCAGATTATATCGTAGTCGGCAGACCAATCTGGAAAGCAGCCGACCCGCAAAGCGCGGCGACATCCATCCTTGCAGAAATGGCCAGTCAGTAAGGCCCTGCAACAACCCAACGGAGAACTCAGAGCCCGAATGCAGCAACGCGCAACCCAACGCGTGCGCCATTTCACGCCCTACAGCTTGTGCTTTCAAAGCAACAGACCACAGGATATCGTTGGATCGAGAATTCCAGACTTTGGATATACTCACCTTAATGGTATGTAGTTTGTCAGGTGATACTCCCAGACAAACCGGTTCTTCCTGCGGTTTGTCACCTCCCCCCCGCACCCTTGCGGGGGGCTTTCTATGAGACACTCCTGTTAAAGACTGAACTTGGCCACGCGCCCAACAAAGTCGCTGCTACGTGCTTTCAACAGCTCGAATGTAGTTAGATTATTTAAAAAATCTTAGGGATGCACAGACGCTTATCGTCACCTTCGTTGACAAGGCTAATGCCTGACCCACAGCTTTACAGCAGGTGGACAGCAAAAAACCAAACCGCATGGCCGATAGAACTGTAGTATATGGGACCCCAAGTTATCGCTTTGGTTGGTTCAATCAGCAATAACCCTTCACGCTTTTCGCGCAACGCGCAGCACCGCGCCAGATCAATCCAGGCTGGTCGCAACGTCGAATAACGACCAACGGGTCGCCCACGAACAATGCCAGTTTTGCACCCATTCAGTCGTGCGCCATGTTTATAGCTAGGTTGAGACGACACATCTACCTAATGCACGATGAGAAGAGTCATGCGAAAAACTTGAGTAAACTAGCGCAGCGTAAAACCCAAAATTTCAATGCCAAAATGATGTCCGGTGTTTCAGGTGTTTCGTCGAATGCTATAAAGGCCCTATTATGCCAAGTTTATGCCGCGATTGCCTCACTGATTTTGACGTAGGACAGCGTTGCCCTGCCTGCGGCAGTCCGCGCACGATACATCATCCAGAGCTATTTGACCTATCTATAGCTCACATGGATTGTGATGCGTTCTATGCTTCCGTAGAGAAACGCGACGACCCCAGCCTAGAGGGAAAACCAGTCATCATCGGTGGTGGACGGCGTGGTGTTGTATCGACCGCATGCTATGTGGCGCGGATTCGTGGCGTGCGTTCGGCCATGCCGATGTTTCAAGCGCTCAAGCTGTGCCCAGATGCGACGATCATCAAGCCCCGCATGGAGGCTTATGCCGAAGCGTCCCGAGCCATCCGTGCAATGATGGAAGAACTGACCCCTGCCATTGAACCCCTGTCGCTCGACGAAGCGTTTCTGGATCTGACCGGCACAGCCCGGCTTCATAAAAGGCCACCCGCGCTCATGCTTGCACGTCTGGTCAAACGAATGCAGGACGAACTGGGGCTGACCGGTTCCATCGGCCTGAGCCACAACAAGTTTTTGGCCAAGGTTGCATCGGACCTTGAAAAACCGCGTGGATTTTCCGTGATTGGCGCTGCAGAAACTAGCGCATTCCTGCAAGACAAGTCCGTACGAATAATTTGGGGCATCGGCCCTGCCGCACAGGCCACGTTGGAAAAGGTCGGCATTAGAACCTTTACTGATCTTTTGAGATGGGAACGGACCGATCTTGTGTCGCGCTTCGGGTCCATGGGCGAACGGCTATGGCATCTTGCGCGCGGGCGGGACCGGCGCGCGGTGTCCCAAAACGCACCAATGAAATCCATCAGCAACGAAACCACCTTTAGCAAAGATACCAACGATGCCAATATCCTCGACGGCCATCTGTGGCGTATGGCTGAGAAAGTATCAAACAGGGCCAAGGCTAAAGGGCTTGCTGGTCGAGTGGTGACACTCAAACTTAAGCGGCATGATCATTCGTCACTGACGCGGAGGGTTTCGCTATACGAACCTGTGCAACTGGCAGACACAATTTATCGAACAGCACGGTCTCTTTTTGATCAGGTGGGCAACGAAGGGCCTTATCGCCTGCTGGGTTGCGGGCTTAGCGATTTATGGGCTGCAGACGAGGCCGAAGCGTCTGGCGACCTTTTGGATCCCGAAGCGCGCAAACGCGGGCAGGCAGAGCGGGCCACAGATGCTATCCGGGATCGATTTGGCAGCGATGCAATCGTGAAAGGCCGCGCGCTAAGGTGATTTATTCGGCAGCAAGTGGAACGCGTGCCTGACCGATGCCTGCAACCGTTTCAATCACTTCCTGCAAGCGGCTCTTCGCATCCTCAAAGCCAGCACTTGGTCGGATAAGGCGTTCATTCATATAAAGAGAGCGGTCAATTTCAACCTGAATGGCATGTTGCTTGCGGGACGGACGACCATAGGCTTGAACTACATATGCACCAGCAAAAGGCGCGTTGCGCACGACCGTAAAACCGGCAGAGGTAAAAGCACTCTCAATTTCGTCTACAATGGTGGAATCCGCAGCCGCTCCGAAGCGGTCGCCAAGCACAACATCAGGGCGCGCTCTACCGCTCCGCACCACACCGTCCATCGCCTCATGCGGCATCGAATGACAGTCGATCAGAATCGCCTGCCCGTGAACTTGCCGGGCCGTGTCCAGCAATCTTTGCAACATCTGATGGTAAGGCCGCCAATACAAAGCGATGCGCCGATCAGCCTCATTCATGGAAATCTTGCCGCGATAGATCTCGCGGCCATTGGCGACTACTCGGGGAATCACCCCAAGGCCACTGGTGATGCGGGGGTTATGCCCCTGACGCCGAACGCCTTCGATTACGGCGGGGTCTAATTCTTCGAAACTGCGGTTCAGATCAACAAAAGCACGTGGCGCCCCTGCCTTGATCAGCGGCGCGCCAAACTCAGGTGCTTTTTCAAACAACAAATCAACAAATGCATCTTCGGATGATCGAATTGTCACGGCGTCCAGCAATGTTCGTTGCATAAAGCTAGGCGGATAGTCGCGCCCGGAATGAGGCGAGGCAAAAACCACGCAACTGTTCAACTTTTCGGGGGACAGAACTTTGAAAGCAACTTTGGACATGAACGCTCCTATTGATAATAGCATAGCGCAGGAAAGGACAAAGCCAAAAGCCCTTGATCCTCTCTTCGACTCCTTTTATAGCAGCCCCACCCGGCGCGGATTTCCGCGCCCACTTTTATTGGGGGCGTGGGGTGCAAGGGGGCAGAGTGGGCGATTAGCTCAGCGGTAGAGCACTTCGTTGACATCGAAGGGGTCACAAGTTCGATCCTTGTATCGCCCACCACTCTATTACGCCGACAGGGTCACAGGCCCCAAGGCAACAAAAACCGACGCACCCTATGCGTCAAACTGCAACCCGGCGCTGCTTCGCGCCATGAAACATGAGGAAGAAGCGCCATGAAGGTTCGCAATTCGCTCCGCTCGCTGAAAAACCGTCACCGTGATTGCCGTATTGTACGTCGTAAAGGCCGTGTATACGTCATCAACAAGACGCAACCCCGGTTCAAGGCCCGCCAAGGGTAAAACGCTACAGAGGAATGTGTGCTTGCAAAGCCGCCCCTGAACGGGCGGCTTTTCTTTTGGTTCTGACCTGTTCGTGAAAAGCATAGGTTCTTTGCGTAATGCACTGCGCAAAGCAACACACGGGCCGCGACACAACATCAAACAGGTCACTCGGAAAAATGCGCAAAAGGTCTGTACGCACAAACTGGTAAAATTAGGGCTTTAAAGCGGCTCGTTCAGCGAAATTCTTTATTTTTGCAAGGGTTCGTCTTGCAGCCCTCCGACGCAGTTTTATGTTGGACGCATATCAAGAAAGCAGAAAGGCTCGAGCACATGACCGACCCAACCTATACACCGCCTGCCAAATGGACATGGGACAATGAAAGCGGGGGCCGTTTTGCGTCAATAAATCGGCCCATTGCAGGACCTACAACCGACAAAGCCTTGCCAGTTGGAAAACACCCTTTTCAACTTTATTCACTGGCCACGCCCAATGGGGTCAAGGTCACCATGATGTTCGAAGAGTTGCTGGCCGCTGGCCACACGGGTGCCGAATACGACGCGTGGCTGGTCAATATTGGTGAAGGCGATCAGTTCGGCTCGGGATTTATTGACGCAAACCCAAATTCCAAGATTCCCGCTCTTGTCGACCACAGTGGTGGTGCACCGCTGCGCGTATTCGAGTCGGGATCGATCCTGATACATCTGGCCGAAAAGTTTGGCGCCTTCCTGCCGATCTCGGGACCGGATCGTACAGAGGTATTTAATTGGCTGATGTGGCAAATGGGGTCCGCACCGTTTCTTGGCGGCGGCTTTGGTCATTTCTATGCCTATGCGCCAGAAAAATATGAATATCCGATCAACCGCTACGCAATGGAAACCAAACGCCAACTTGACGTGCTTAATCGCGAATTGGCAGATCGTCCTTTCATTGCCGGCGACGACTATTCCATCGCTGATATGGCGATCTGGCCTTGGTATGGCCAGTTGTGCCTTGGACGGCTCTATAACGCAGCTGAATTTTTGGACGTTGAAAGTTACACCAATGTCATGGACTGGGCCAAGCGGATTGATGCCCGCCCTGCAACGCTTAGGGGATGCATGGTAAACCGCGCCTTTGGTCAGCCTGAGTCGCAATTGCACGAGCGTCACGATGCGGGTGACTTTGAAACGCAAACGCAGGACAAGATTGCGCCGCCCGTAAAAGACGCCTGAATTCGTGTTACTCACGCCCATGTGTATGGGGCGCGCATTTGTTCGCCTCTTGGCATCTCTTATGATCGGCGTGCAAACGCCGGTCGGTACTTTCCAGATGATAAGTGTAGAAAAACCTGCTTTGCGTCTTTTATGTCCAAAAGCGTGCTAGTGTCGGCCCACCTGCCGGCAAATCAGGATGACCGGCAACAAACCTACAGCAACGATCACAAGGCTTGGCACTGCGGCGCCTTCCAGACGTTCATCTGAGGCAAGGCGAAACGCCTGAACAGCAAGCGTGTCATAATTGAACGGCCGCATAATCAAAGTAGCAGGCAGTTCTTTCATGACGTCGACAAAGACAATTAACACGGCCGTCAAAAGGCTGGGCGTAAGGATTGGCAGATGCACCCAGCGCAATGTGGCCAACGGCCCTTTGCCCAGCGATCGGCTGGCGGCATCCATGTTCGCATGGACCAAGGATTGACCGCCTTCATAAGCACCAAGAGCTGCGGCCAGAAAACGCACCATGTATGCACAAACCAACAACCATATTGATCCGGTCACCAACAGCCCGGTCGAGACATCAAAAGTTGCGCGCATCCACGCATCAAGAGCATTGTCAAACGCAGCAAATGGCACAAGCAGACCCACGGCGATGACACCACCCGGCACTGCATACCCCAATCGCGCTACATAGCCAGCCAAAGCAGAGGAGCGGCCGGGCCGCATCCGTTGATAAAACCCAAGTGCAATCGCCGCGACCACCGTCAAAACTGCAGCTGTGGATGCCAGAACAAGCGAGTTGCGTACAAAACGCAGATATCGATCGCTGAGCAGATTCTGTTCCGACCCCCACCCTAGGCTCATCAAGGCAACCAATGGAAAAACAGCACCAAAGAGAACAGGTGCACCACACAAGATCACCGCCATCCACGCTTGAACACCTTCGAGTTTCAAAGGCGGCTCATGTTTTTGGCCACGGCTTGTGTCGTGATATTTCGCCTGCCCCCGCTGGGCGCGCTCCAAAACAGCGAGCAGCAATGCAAAGCTCAGCAAGCAAACAGCGAGCTGTGCAGCGCCTGCGCGATCGCCCATGGAAAACCAGCTGGTGTAGATCCCAGTGGCAAAAGTCTGCACCCCAAAGTAAGACACCGTTCCAAAATCAGCGATGGTCTCCATTACTGCAAGCAGAACGCCTGCGGCAATTGCAGGGCGCGCCAGCGGTAGACTGACTTTTAGAAACGCCGCCCACGGACGTGACCCCAAAGCCCGTGCCGCTACAAAAGTTGATCCGCTCTGTTGCAAGAACGAGGCCCGAGCCAGAAGATACACATAGGGATAAAGAACCAGCACCAACATCAATGCCGCGCCACCCAGACTTCGGATTTCAGGAAACCAATAGTCACGTGGCCCCCAGCCCATCGTCGCGCGCAGTGTAGATTGCACAATGCCCGGATGGTCCAGAATACTGGTGTAGGCATAAGCCAGCACATAGGCCGGAAAGGCCAACGGCACCACAAGCGCTATCTCGAAAAAGCGAACCGCTGGAAAGCTGGTCATCGTTACCAGCCACGCAGCGCCAACACCCACGGCAAAGGTCCCGAGCGACACCAGTACAATCAAAAGCGCGGTATTAGCGGCGTATCGCCCAAGTACTGTGTCGATCAGATGCGCAATCGTATCTGTTCCACCGGTCAGCGCGGCAAGCAAAACGGCCAGCATCGGCAGCAGACACAAAAGCGCTACGGCCCACGCAACCACAGACAATGCTCGACGAGACAAAGCTGCGCGCCGCGATATAGCGAAAGAGGATCGTGTAGACGTCAAGGCCTGCCTCGGGTTGCTCGCCGCTTTATCCTAGTTTTTATATCGGGTTTCCAGCCCAAAGGATGCGCATGCGTCAGTCGTAGCTACGCTGATCATCGATCACCAGACCATCCTTGGGCAAAGAACCGGGCGCGACAATTTCGACGACACCTTTTAATTTGAGAATCTCAACGACGCTGGCAGAATAGTCCTGCTTGTCGCCGCCAGTGCTTTCCAATTGTACCGTCATCGCATCCTGTTGCGCGTCCCGAGTGGCAATAACACGCGCCCGCATGATTTCAGGATGCCGGGCCACAAGTGCTGCCACCTGTTCCGGACGCACAAACATGCCCTTGATCTTGGTCGTCTGGTCGGCACGGCCCATCCAGCCCTTGATGCGCATGTTGGTACGGCCACAGGGGCTTTGCCCGGGCAAAACAGCACTCATGTCACCCGTGGCAAAGCGGATCAGCGGATAGTCAGGGTTGAGTGAAGTTACAACCACCTCGCCCACATCGCCTTCGGCTACAGGATCGCCCGTTCCCGGCGTCACGATTTCAACAATCACGCCTTCATCCACGATCATCCCGTCCATCGCCGGCGTCTCATAAGCGATGTTACCTAAATCAGCCGTCGCATAAGACTGAAGACACGCAATACCCCGTTCCGCATATTCCTGCCGCAAGGATGGAAACAACGCGCCCCCGCCAACAGCTGCCTTGGTGAACTGCAAAGTCACGCCCATATCGTCAGCCTTGTCCAAAATTACCTTCAGGTAATCAGGCGTGCCTGCGTAGGCGGTTGTGCCGATATCGCGCGCGGCGGCCACCTGCAATTCCGTTTGGCCTGTTCCAGCAGGCAGCACGGCCGCCCCCACGGCCCGCGCGCCACTTTCGAATATCATGCCAGCAGGCGTCAGATGATATCCAAAACAATTCTGTACGATATCCTTGGCGCCAAAGCCTGCCGCGTGCAGGAACCTGCCCATGCGCCACCAGTCATGGGTAATCCCGCCCGGTTCATAAATCGGGCCGGGCGATTGAAAAATATGGGCCACATTACCAACTGCAATTCCTCCAAATGGCGGGCGCGCCTTTTGCCATTCAGACAGCTCTGACTTGCGTAAGACCGGCAATTTTGGCAAATCCGCTAGGCTGTGCACGGATGCAGATGCGTTCCGCCAATCATCTGGCGCAGTCGTTGCCCTATCCAAACGATCGCGCAGAGCCTCCATTTGCGCTGCCTCTCGCGCATCTGCAGACCGGGTTTCCAGATCGTCAAAATATGTCGTTCCTGCCATTTTCCAGACTCCGCTTGTGAAAATATACTCTCGCTACGAGGACTTATCGCCTCACGGTGTCCACACAGTCAGCAGTTCAAAATGACGTACACGGCCAAAGAGCTAATAAGATAGACGCCCAAAGATCAGCTGAGCCAGCGCTTGCGACGACGGTATGACCGTACATCGCGGAACGACTTGCGCCCCTCTTCAGACATACCAAGGTAGAACTCTTTTACATCTGGATTCTCGCGGAGTTCGGCCGCTGGGCCATCCATGACCACGCGACCGCTCTCAAGTATATAACCGTAATGCGCAAATCGTAGCGCGACATTTGTATTTTGCTCAGCCAGCAAGAATGTCACGCCTTCATTTTCATTCACCGACTTCACAATACCAAAGATCTGTTCAACCAACTGCGGTGCCAATCCCATCGAAGGTTCATCCAAAAGGATCGTTTCAGGCCGTGACATCAACGCGCGGCCAATAGCCGTCATCTGTTGTTCACCGCCTGACGTATATCCCGCCTGACTCTTACGACGCTCGCGCAAACGTGGAAAATAATTATAAACCATTTCAAGGTCGGCAGCGATCGCGCCCTTTCCGTCCATCCGAGTATAGGCACCCGTC
>JABITU010000055.1 GCA_018668195.1 Tateyamaria sp.
GAAGAAGCACTAACGCGCATCGATTCGACGTCTGGAAAATGGCTGGCCGGTTCGGGCCATATGATCTGGATCGGAGACCGCACCCGTCAACCAGATGGTGCGCATGTCGAATTTGCGCGCGGCGTTCAGAACCCGATTGGCCTGAAATGTGGGCCGACCATGACGTCTGATGATTTGAAACTGCTCATGGAAAAGCTCAATCCAGAGAACGAGGCAGGGCGTCTGACGCTGATCGCGCGCTTTGGAGCAGGTTCCGTAGGCGAGCATCTTCCACGTCTGATAAATACAGTGCGCGAAGAAGGTGCAGAGGTCGTATGGGTCTGCGATGCAATGCACGGCAACACGATCAAGTCGTCTACCGGGTACAAAACGCGCCCATTTGATTCAGTTCTGCGCGAAGTCCGCGAGTTCTTTGCTGTTCATCAGTCAGAGGGCACCCAACCCGGTGGCGTGCATTTTGAGATGACTGGTCAAGACGTGACTGAATGTACTGGTGGCGTTCGCGCTGTCAGCGACGAGGACCTGAGCGACCGCTATCACACTGCATGTGATCCGCGTCTTAATGCGTCGCAATCGCTGGAACTTGCATTTCTTATCGCACAGGAACTGACGGACCTGCGCCAAGCCCTCGCTAAATCTCGTGTCGCTAGTTTATAACGCGCACTATTCTTGAAAAGTCGCGTGCGTTTGAGCGGACGCGACTTTTTAGTTTCCGCTCCTTTGAGAACACCCATCGGCTTTCAGCTAGACTGGATTTGTCACGGTTTGATCCCGCTCTTTTGATAGCAACAATTGCATCAAAGCAGACAGATGTCATCGCGTTTTATGCGCCCTATTTGGCACATCAATTTACCTCTGAGGATCTTATATCAGAGGGTACACACTATCGCGCAACCAATTCAAATATGTGAGTTATACGAACCGCTTACAATGATATGTGAAAGTTCGACCGTGCACTTTGACATTTCGGTTTCTTGTTAGTGCCATGCGCACTATTGCCAATATTGCGAGCGGCATTTACATCGCGTAAATAACGACAATGACCTTTGTGGGTTTATCGGCGATCAAGCTTTCTGTGACGATTACAAAACCCCGTTTGTGGAGCTGGAGTATGCTTACCTTGCGACCGCGTTTAAAATGCGCTTCGAAAGTCGATGAAAAGGTTCTGATACGAACCCTCGGTGCCCTGAAAATGACATCTATCGTCTATATGTGCGAAAGCGGAGACACAAAATGCCTATCATTAAACTTGACCCTGGCATAAAAAACAAAAATTCGCGCTAAGGGAGCAAAGGTCATGACGAGAGCAAAACATATTCACTCGTCAGCCGACGCGCGCCGTTTGGCACGGCGGCGCCTTCCCTGGATGGTTTTTGACTATATTGACGGCGCTGCGGGATCTGAAACCGGGGCTGTTCGCAATCGTTCAGCGCTTGACGCAGCGACACTGCGACCACGCATATTGCGTAACGTTGCAGACCGATCGCTGGCCACAACGTTGTTTGGTGTGCCTGCAGAACGGCCGTTTGGTATTGCACCCATGGGCATGTGCAACCTGTCGGGGCAGGGCGCAGATCTAATGCTGGCCCGTCTCGCCGCCCGTTATCAAGTGCCGCATGGCGTATCGACGGTCGCGTCGACCCCGTTAGAAAAAATCATAGATGTCGCCCAAGGTCATGCGTGGTTCCAGATCTATTTCAGTGGTGATGGTACTGGTACATTCAAGCTAGTGGACCGTGCGCGCGACGCAGGGTACCAGACCCTTATTGTGACGGTGGACGTACCCGAAGTTGGCCGTCGTCCGCGTGAATTGCGACATGGCTTTAAGATGCCATTCCGCATCGGTCCACGTCAATTCATCGACTTTGCTTTGCATCCACAATGGTCGCTGTCGGCCCTTTTTGGGGGCAAGCCGCAAATGGCCAATTTTGATATGCCCGGCTATCAATTCGACCGTACCGAAAGTCGCGCGCGTGCCGATTGGGATACGCTGGCACGCATGCGGGATATGTGGCCCGGCAAGCTTGTCGTTAAAGGTGTGCTCGATGTCGAAGACGCCCAGATGCTTAAGGCAAAGGGTGTCGACGCCATTCAAGTGTCGAGCCATGGCGCCCGGCAGTTGGAGAGTGCGCCAGCGCCATTTGAAGTTCTGCCAAAAATTCGCCAAGCGGTTGGCCAAGACTTCCCATTGTTTTTTGACAGTGGGTTAAGATCTGGTGAGGACGCGCTTAAAACGTTGGCGGCAGGTGCGGATTTTGTATTTTTCGGGCGGATCCTGCAATTCGCAATTGCCGCGGGCGGTGAGGCTGGCCTAAACCGCTTGTGGGAGGTGTTGAGTGACGAAATGAGCATCGCCATGGCACAAACAGGTATTCAAAAACTCCCCTGAACCAGTATAGACAATCTTGTTCTTTGGGTTAGCCATTGATCGGGGGGGGGTATCCGCCGCAGTTTTCCGATTTGCGCTTTTAGGGTGATTTTTATCCCATGCTTCTATGCGCTCGTTGATTTCAGGCAACTGTAGATGAGACAAGCGTCTCGCAAAATCCTTGAATTCAAACAGAACGACGCATCGCTCTAGGGTTGCATGTAATCATAATTAGCGTGGTGGGCGGTCCAGTGATTCGCGAATGACAATCCAGCTGTCCAGTTCGGTCGATGTGCCCAAGCTCTTTTTTTCGACCATCTTGACCAGTTCGCGCGCTGCTTCACGACCCATTTTGCGATGTGGTACATGCACTGTCGTTAACGCGGGGGTTACAATCCGGGCGAGTTCCAGATCGTCGAACCCCGTGATAGATACGTCGCCCGGTACTGATAAACCCATTTCGCGTGCTCGTCGCAATGCTCCCACTGCAAGCACATCGTTGCCGCACATCACAGCCGTCGGCGGCGTGGCAGAGCACATCATCTTTTCGAACGCGTCGCCACCGCTTTCCACCTCATATTGGGTCTCAATCACTCTGAGCGCGCCGTCTGGCAAACCGGCATCCTGAAGGGTTTCTCTCAAACCAAGCAAACGTTCTCTGGCACGGTCATTGTCTTGAACGTAAAAAGAAATGAAGCCTATACGGCGATGCCCATGGTCGAGCACTTCACGTGTCAGAGCGATCATCGCCGCACGATTGTCGAACCCGACAGAGGGCTGCGCATTTGTGCTTGAGTAAGTCCAGGCAACCAATGTTGGTATGTTTTGAGCCGCGAGCAAATGATTGATTTCATGCACTCTTTCGTAACCGATCAGCAAAAGGCCATCGGCACCGCGCGCCACGAGTGCTCGTATTTGAGCAGCCTCGACATCCGGCTGATACGCGGAACTTGCGACCAATAGGGTGTAGCCACGTTCGCGCAACTCTTCCTGAAATGCCTGTAGCCCGCGCGCAAAAACCGCGTTTTCCATTGTCGGAATAATTGCGCCGATGGTAAAGGTGCGTTTCGCCGCCATCACCCGAGCGCCAAAGTTTGGCGTGTACCCCAAATCATCAACGGCGCGCATGACCCGTGCTCGCGTCGCAGCCACCACTTGCTCAGGCGAATTCAAACACCTTGAAACTGTGGCCGTTGACACCTTTGCAGCCCTTGCCACGTCTTCCAATGTCGGTGCGGCGGGGGCGGTTTCTTTCGTGGATTTTGGCGACAAAACTTTTCACTCTAAATTACTCATCGAACCCTAAAACATAAATTTGTGAATTGTAAGGGTTGCAATGCATTCATGTAAGCGCTTACAGTTCAACATGAACCGGACACTTAGGAGCGTGTTGATGTTTCTTGCAGCCTCAGTTGTAGTTTTCGTTGTCTATTTCACGAATGTTGCTTTGGGTGCATTCGCTGGGAGCGCCTTTTTGGGCGATGTCGGCGAGATGTTGGTTCTGTTTGCGGCGGTGATTTTATTCGTTGTCGCTATTTTGAAAAAAGAAGCTGACCGAAAAGATAACGACGGTAGCTAATGATTCTGGGAGGAAACCTTATGAACAATGATCGCAAGGAACTTGCGTCGGCCGCGCGCCGGAACTTTCTTAAGCTGACAGCCACTGGTGGCTTTACCGCAGCCATGGTGGCAGGTGCCGCAGGTACGTTGTGGTCTACCAAGGCCGTTGCGCAAAGCGCAAACGAAGAGCGTGAGCGCGAAGCTGCAGCGGACCACGTCATGGTGGTGGCAACGGCATATCCAGTGGGAGCATCACGCGGCTATCCGATTATGCAGCTTGACCTGAAAGAAAACATCCAAAACGCCACAAACGGCAAGGTCTATGTTAAGTTGGCCCCAGGCGGTCAACTTGGAGCGGGCGGTGCGCTGGTTCAGGCTGTTCAGGGTGGCACAATTCAGGCGGCTCAACACTCGCTGTCAAACTTTGCGCCCTTTGCATCAACCGTTGACTTGATCAACATGCCCTATTTGTGTGGTTCAAACCAGCGTTTTACCAACCTCGTAAATTCTGACTTCTGGAAGTCATCAGTCGAGCCCAAAGTTGAAGAAAATGGCTTTAAAGCGCTTTTTTATGTAAACATCGACCCACGTGTTGTGGCCGTTCGCAAGGGCGGTGCCGGTGCGGTTCTGACACCAGGTGATCTTGAAGGCGTAAAATTCCGGGTTCCTGGTTCGAAAATGCTGCAGCAGTACTACCGCATGGTCGGTGCAAACCCAACGCCAGTGGCTTGGGGCGAAACACCTTCAGCGATTAAGCAAGGCGTTGCAGACGCTCTGGACCCATCCGTGGGTGCATTGGAAGTGTTTGGCTTCAAAGACATCCTGAGCCATGTGACGTTCACTCAAGCTGTGCCGGATAGCCAAGTCTATTCCTGTAACCTTGAGTGGTTCAGCTCAATGCCTGCCGATGTTCAAGATGGCATCATGTGGGCTTCCGAGATGACATCGCACCAGAACCTCGCCAAAGTGCCTTCGGCGCGCGCCTACGCTATGGCGGAATTGGTCAAGGCGGGTGTCGAATTCCACTCACTCAGCGAAGATCAGCTGTCGGAATGGAAAGCAGCGGGCGGCTACCAGCGCTCTGAGTGGGACGAGTTCAAGGTCGAGCTTGCCGGTTCTATGGATAACTTTGCCAAGATGGAAGAAGCCGCAGGCACGCGCGGTAAGTATTACGTACACGACGCGTAAGTATCGTATCGGGCGCGCAAATGGCGCGCCCGATATCCAATTTTCGCTCGACATGTTGATCGCGTTTGTGCGCGCTATGTCTGGGTGCATCAATTTAGCAGGTTCTGATATGAATTTTGTGCGTAGGTTGGATCGCGACGCCGAACGATGGTTGCTTCTTGTCGTTTATGTGATGCTGGTCGCAACAATGGCGGTAGAAGTGCTTCGCCGCGAGGTTTTCTCGTTTTCGTCGATTTGGGGCGAGGAAATTGTTCGGTATTCTTTCATTTACCTGGCATGGATCGGCGCTGCGGCTGCCGTCAAAGAACGTGCGCACATTCGGATTGACGTGATCATGCACTACCTTGCGCCACGACCCAAGGCGTTGCTGTATATATTCGGCGACCTTGTCATGTTTGGGGTCGCTATCATAGCACTGTACTGGTCATACGAATCTGTGCATGTGTCTGCAAAGTTCGGGTCGGTGACGGACGGCCTCCGCATATCTAAGGTTTGGTTTTTGATGGCGGTGCCGCTTGGTTTTGCGCTTGTCATAGTACGCTTGGTTCAGTCTTTTTTACGCGATGTTCACCTCCTCAGAACGGGCCAGCCCGTTTTCGAGGGCGATACGCTCTTTGATTGAGGAATGAGTTGAATGCTTTGGCAAACGTTTAATCAAACAGTTGAACTCGGCTGGGATTTCTATGTTCCCGTTATTGTTTTTGTTGCACTGATCGCGCTAGCTGTGCCTGTCTGGGCGGCCATCGGTACATCTGCGATCTTGATGTTGGTGATGTCTGGTGACCTGCCTTTAAGTTTGGTGGGTGAAAAGCTTTTTACGGGGATCGATGCATTTGCTTTGACAGCAGTCCCGCTGTTTATTCTAACCGGGGACGTGTTGGTTCGAACGGGGCTTAGTCGCAAATTTCTGGATGTAGCCGAAGCGCTAACATGTTTTACCAAAGGTGGCTTCGGATCGGCCACTGTTTTGGTGTGCGGCATGTTCGCGGCAATCTCAGGCTCTGACGCGGCGGGCGCTGCCGCGGTTGGTCGGATGACCATCGCACGGTTGGTAGAAAGTGGATATCCGCGCCCTTATGCGTGCGCCTTAGTTGCAGCAGGGGCCTGTACCGGCATCCTTATCCCGCCGTCTATTGCCTATATCATCATCGGTCTGGTTTTGGGCATATCTGCTTCGACGCTGTTTTTGGCTGCTTTGATACCCGGCGTGGCCATACTGATTTCGATCCTGATTACAAACCTTATCGTTAACCGAATTTATGGTTACGAGGGTGGAGGTGAGCTGACATTTCGTGAATGGTTGAACAATCTTGCCCGTTCACTGAAATCTGGTTGGTATGCGTTTATCGTTCCTGGCATCATCTTTTATGGTATTTTTTCAGGCAAGTTAACGCCAACTGAGGCCGGTGCGACGGCGGTTGTCGTTACAATCCTGATGGGCTTTATTCTTGGCACTCTGAAACTTGCAGATTTCCCTGCGATGCTTGTCAGCTCCGCCAAGGTGAATGGTGTTATTCTACCGATCATCGCCTTTTCAGCTCCATTGGCAGAAGCGCTGGCGATCATGGGTGTTCCGCAGGGATTTGTGACTTCGGTCACGGGGCTTACGAACGAACCGTGGCTGCTCATTCTTTTGATGATCGGAATTTTGATCGCAGCGGGGTGCGTAATGGAAACCACTCCAAATATCGTGATCCTCGCACCGATCCTTATGCCACTGGCAGAGAATATCGGCATGAACGAGATTCAGTTCTGCATCATGATGATCACCGCCTTGGGGGTGGGTTTTATAACACCGCCGCTTGGGCTTAACTTATTCGTCGTGTCCGGCATTACCGGGGAATCAATCCTCAAGATTGCCGTGCGCGCCGTTCCTTTTGTTCTGTGCATGTTCTTGGTTGTGCTGCTGATTGCCTATGTGCCAGCCGTCTCAACCACATTGCTGCCAGACATCTACAAATAGGACTATAAATAAATGACGATTGAATATCTAAAAAAGGCGGATCTGACGTCGATGTCTGGTGCGTCTGACGTTTCTGCGACCGTTCAGGAGATTTTGTCTACGATTGAGGCGGGCGGTGACGCGGCAGCATTGGAATATGCCGCCAAGTTTGACCGATACGAGGGAAATGTTCTGCTGACAGCTGCCGAAATTGACGCTGCCTGTTCTTTGGTCCCTGAGAAGTTGAAGGCCGACATTCGGTTCAGCCATGACAACGTGCGCCGCTTTGCAGAGGCGCAAAAGTCAACCGTTGCGGATGTCGAATACGAAATCGTGCCGGGCGTGACTGCAGGCCAAAAGGCTATCCCGGTTGATGCGGCGGGCTGTTACGTTCCGGGTGGGCGCTATAGTCATATCGCAAGTGCGATCATGACAGTAACCACAGCAAAGGTAGCAGGCTGCAAACATATTACGGCATGTTCCCCGCCACGCCCCGAAGTTGGCGTTGCCCCTGCGATCATCTATGCGGCCCATATCTGTGGTGCTGACAAGATTTTGGCCATGGGCGGGGTTCAGGGCGTCGCCGCTATGACGTTTGGTCTGTTTGGTTTGCCGCGTGCAAACATTTTGGTCGGTCCCGGCAACCAGTTCGTGGCCGAAGCCAAGCGGATACTTTTTGGCCGTGTTGGCATCGACATGATTGCAGGACCAACTGACAGCCTTGTACTGGCCGATGCCTCGGCGGATGCGCACATCGTCGCCACCGATCTGGTTAGTCAGGCTGAGCATGGATATAACTCACCGGTTTGGCTGGTGACGGACAGCCGCACGTTGGCCGAGGATGTGATGGCGCGCGTGCCGGATCTGATCGCTGACCTTCCAGAGGTAAACCGCGAAAATGCAACCGCGGCCTGGCGCGACTATGCCGAAGTAATTCTTTGCGAGGATCGTGAAGAGATGGTGGCGACATCCGATTCTTATGCGCCAGAGCATTTGACGGTACAGGCCGAAGATCTTGATTGGTGGCTTGATCGGTTGACCTGCTATGGTTCTTTGTTCCTTGGCGAAGAGACTACGGTATCTTACGGCGATAAGGCGTCTGGAACCAACCACGTGCTGCCGACATCCGGTGCTGCGAACTATACTGGCGGCTTAAGCGTGCACAAATACATGAAGATCGTGACATGGCAGCGGGCTACACGCTTGGGCTCCAAACCGGTTGCCGAGGCCACAGCACGGATTTCACGGCTTGAAGGGATGGAAGGGCATGCGCGAGCAGCGGATGTGCGGCTGGCCAAATACTTCCCCGACGAAACCTTTGATTTGACAGCTGATGGCTGATCCACGCGCTCTGTTTGATCTGAGCGGCAAGGTTGCCTGCGTCACCGGGGCCAGTTCTGGCCTTGGTCGGCGCGCGGCAGACGTGCTGCTGGCGGCGGGCGCACAAGTTGTGGGCGTCGCCCGGCGCGGCGACGCGCTGGCAGACTGGCAGGTGGCTGCCGGGCAAAGCGCGGCCTATGTCGCAGCCGATTTGGGTGGCCGGGACCAGATCGCGCAGATCGCCCAGGACATTTCGGAACCCTTTGGAGCCCCTGACATTTTAGTTCATGCGGCCGGAATTAACACCCGAGAAGCAGCGAGTGATGTGACGGCCGAAGGATGGGACGTAACGCTTGCGCTCAATTTGACGGCGCCGTTCTTTCTGAGCCAGGCGTTTGTTCCCGCGATGCAGACAAAGGGTTGGGGCCGGATTGTGAACTTTGCCTCGTTGCAAACAACCCGTGCTTTTCCAGGGGGGATCGCCTATGGCACAACCAAAGCTGGAGTTGCGCAAATGACACGCGCAATGGCCGAGGCCTGGTCAACCGGCGGCATTACAGCCAATGCGATCGGTCCGGGGTTTTTCCCAACGGAATTGACTGCAGCGGTGTTCGACGATCCCGAGCGGTCCGCGCGCAATGCGGCGCAAACCTGCATTGGGCGTAACGGCCGGCTTGAGGATATTGACGGGCCGCTGTTGTTCCTGTGTTCGGATGGATCGCGTTATGTGACGGGTCAAGTGCTAATGGTGGACGGGGGCTTTACGGCCAAATGACGATGCGGACTAGGATATTTCCGGCAGTTAGCCGGTGCCATGCAGTAAAAGGGGCCATGACGTGAAAGCGTTGATTTATGATGGTGTTGAGACACTCGGCTATAGGGATGTCGCGGATCCCAAACCGGGCGAGGGCGAGGTTTTGGTGCGCGTGGATGCCGTTGGTATTTGTGGCTCAGACATGCACGCCTATCTAGGCCATGACGCGCGCCGCCCTGCGCCGTTAATCCTCGGTCATGAAGCGGCGGGCGTGATTGCAGGTGGGACCCGAGACGGCGAACGCGTAACCATCAATCCATTGGTTCATTGCGGTGCATGCCGGGCCTGTCTTGCGGGCCGCGAAAATCTGTGCCCCAACCGCCAAATTATATCGATGCAACCGCGCGAGGGCGCCTTTGCGCAATTCGTGTCCATTCCAGAGGCGAACTTGGTGGCCGTGCCTGATCATGTGCATCTTGATCACGCTTCACTGGCCGAACCTCTAGCGGTCAGTTGGCATGCGGTACGTCTGGGTTTGGCTTCACTTCATTCCGGCGCAGAGCAGCGTGCATTGGTGATAGGTGGCGGGGCTATCGGGCTGGCAGCGGCGCTGGCATTTAGGGCTCAAGGCATGAACGATGTCACCATAGTCGAGCCCAACACCGGGCGGCGTGCCTTTTTGCAGGAGATTTGTGGCCAAACTGCCGTTGCAGAGGTGACGGGGCAGTATGGTATTGTCGTGGACGCTGTAGGCTATGCCGCGACGCGCGCCGTGGCTTCAGCTCATACTGAACCAGGGGGCGTGATCACCCACATTGGTCTGGGCGAGGACACTGACGGGCTCGATATCCGGCGGATGACCTTGCAGGAGATCACATTTATTGGCACCTATACCTATACTGCACAAGATTTTTGGGACACGGCGGCCGCGATTTTTGATGGCCGTCTTGGTGCCCTCGACTGGATTGAGACCCGGGCGCTGTCAGAGGGGGCTGCGGCCTTTGCTGAACTCAGAGCAGGACGGGTCGCGGCACCCAAGATCGTGCTACATCCGTGGCCGCTAAGTGGCTGATAAGTTTAAGGAACCCTGATATGTATACCAAGATTCTCGTGCCTATGGCACTTGATCACGACATCTCGCCGCAAACGCTTGCTCTTGCGCGGGCCTTAATGGCACCGGGCGGCTCGATCGTTGCGTTGCACGTGCATGAAGAACCCGAAGGTTCGGTTCGGGCCTATCTGGATGAAGGCGTCGTAGAAGCAGGCCGCGCACGCGCACTAGCGATGTTGACGGAAAAGACCGCCAGCGCCTCAGATGTGGAATCGGTACTCGTCTCGGGACACTCTGCAAGAACAATCATAGACTATGCCCATGCCAATGCCGTTGACTGTATCGTATTGGGGTCGCACCGTCCGGGGCTGAGTAACTATTTCCTTGGCTCAACGGCGGCTCGGGTAGTGCGGCACGCGGCTTGTGCGGTGCATGTGCACCGGACCGCCGAATGATGACGCGATGATATCGTGACCATGCGCGATTGAACACGACATAAGACACTACTGATGACCCAATCCGGGTGTGGTGGCGAAAGCGCGACCCGGCCCAACCCTATACCGCTCACCATGATAATGGCTTAAAGGCATTTTGCCTTCTTGCCTAACGCCCAAGAAATGAAAGGCAACCCAAGATGAACATCGACAAGAAGATCACTGACGATCTTGTCGCAAACGACGTCTCTTTTGTTACGACCGTGCCCTGCAAGCAGCTGGCCGGCGTGATCGACGAGATCGACGCGCGCGACGAGATTTTCCACATCCCTTCCAACAAGGAAGACGAGGGAATGGGCCTGTGCGCTGGCGCCCATATGGGTGGCAAACGTCCCGCCATCATTATGCAGAACACAGCAATTGGCGTGACAATCAATACGTTGGCAACGCTCACGCAATTTTACCGGATGCCACTGCCAATGCTGATAAGCTACCGTGGCGAATTGCGCGAACCCGTCGCCTGCCAAGTCGAGATGGCGGTGCACACCAAGGCGCTTCTGGCGCAACTTAACATTCCTACATATCACTTCCACGAACAGCGTGACGTAGAAGAGTTCGATATGATCCTGAAATATACTTACATGTGCAACAAGCCGGTCGCCATCCTGACCGATGCCAACTTCTGGGGAGGCTACGGAGACCAATGATCCGCTCTGAAATCTTGAAAGAGATCGCGCCTATCCTGCGCGACCAACTCGTTGTCTGTAACATCGGCATTCCCAGCCAAGAACTGCACGCCATAGATGATCAGCCAACCAACTTCTATATGTTGGGCACAATGGGCCTTGCGTCTTCGATCGGACTGGGTTTGGCGCTTGCCCAAGACAAACCAGTCATCTCTATTGACGGTGACGGTTCGGTGCTTACCAACCTTGGAACCCTGCCAACCATCGCCAACAATGTGGCTGACAACTATGTCTTGCTGATCATCGACAATGGGTCTTACGGCTCTACTGGCGACCAGCCTACCTATGCGGGCCGTAAAACGTCGCTGGCAGCGGTGGCCGACGCTTGCGGCTGTGACCGCGTCATCGAATGTCAGGCCGAAGACACTGGAAAGGTCCTGCAAGAAGCACTTGATGCCAAGAAAATGACAGTCATTGTGTGCAAATGCGAAAGCGGAAATGCCAAAATGCCGGTCATCACACTCGATCCCGTGGTCATCAAACACAGGTTCATGGAAGCGGTGCAAAAAGCATAAACGAGACTTGATGCGGCAAAATTTTAAGGACGGCATTAATCTGGTCTTCATGGCTGATCGATAAATGTGGCCGCGATTCTGCACTCGTGTGATCAGGTTAAATGCCCTTGCCGTTCTTTGAAAGAGTTTTTGCGATACTCACACGGCGACCTTCGGTAAATCCGGGGTCGTCTTTTTTGTTTGGCCAAGCCACTGGAAAATCCACGGCCTATCGTCGGAGTAAAGATGTCTGATGATGCGACCAGCCCAGCGAGAATTGTCATTGTAGACGACTCTCAAGTCATGCGGCGTTGGTTGGGCAGTGTTATGGGGCGTGATCCGCGACTTTGTGTGGTGGGATCTGCTGCAAATGCACAAGAAGCTCGTGCCGTGATCAAGGCGACACAACCCGATGTGGTGACACTTGACATCGAGATGCCTGGTATGGACGGGTTGGAATTTCTATCTCATATCATGCGGTTACGACCGATGCCGGTGGTCATGTTGTCATCGAACTTTGACAAGGACCCATCGTTTGTCGCTAAGGCTAAGGCGATGGGGGCTGTGTCTTGTATGAAGAAGCCCGTGTTTCCAACTCCGGCCGCAATAGAAATGCTGAATGACGTGATCGTACAGGCATCAAGGCCTGAAAATCGCGTTCGGCCGGATGCGCCGAATTTGGCGACCAAGGACAATATTATCCTCGTTGGCGCATCAACTGGTGGGGTTGGCGCTATCGAAATACTGTTGGAGCGTTTGCCCGCCAAATCACCGCCAGTCGTGATCGCGCAACATATGCCACACACGTTTCTTTACAGCTTCGTCGAACGGCTGAATCGTTTGAGCAACAAGTCGGTCGATTTGGCCATTATGGGGGATGCTATTGGGCCGGGTGACGTGCGCGTCGCGCCAGCGAAGAACTTGCAAACCTGCGTTGCGTGGGCAGGCGGCACATGGCGCATTCAACAGGTTGATTGCCAAAATCACCATAGTTTTTGCCCATCCGTCGATGTCTTGTTTGAATCGGCCATACCATGGGCGCACAAAGTCGGTGCCGTTTTGCTAACTGGTCTGGGCAGCGATGGTGCACTTGGGATGCGGAAATTGGCGAACACCGGCGCACACACAATGGTTCAATCGCGCGAAAGTTGTGTTGTATACGGGATGCCTGGGGCTGCACAGGCTATAGGGGCGGCTCAGCATGAGATGGACATCCATGAAATTGGGTCAGAAATGATGAGATTGATGTCATCATCGCAACTCGGGATGCGGTCATTGTAAATCAAGTAAGGCTTACTTTAACAAAAGTTGAGCATGCCGCCGGTCATCAATTGTCAGCTATCCCTCGGAAAGTAGGCCTATTAAAGCATCGTAATAACAGAAAATCGTGTTGTTATTTGAACGCCCTAGCGCTGAATCGGTCACCAATTCAATCCTCGGGCTTGATCAGCCCAAGCCCACGCAAGTATATTCCAATCCCTGTTTCCAGCAAATCTTCGGGTGCGAAAGGTGAAGCACGGCCGGGTGAGTTTCGCGCGAACAATTCGACAACACCGTGACTCATTGCCCAAATGTGGGCCGAAAACATCGACGCCGGCGGCCGTTTTTCCTTGGGAATGTGTTGGCTGAGATCGGTTGCGGCACGTTCCAGTACAGCATTGGCCCGGTTGGCCACATCCGCAAGCTCTGGGGTGCGGTTCACTGAAATCCCACTTTCGAACATGGCGATGTAGTGGCCGGGAAATCGGCGTGCAAACGCAAGGTAAGCACGCCCTGTCGCCTCAAACGCAGCTAATGCGGATGGTTGACCCGATTGATAGGCATGTTCCATTAAATCTGCAAATATTCCATAGCCTTGTCGGGCGCATTCCGCGATCAGGTCAATGCGCCCTTGGTAGTGACGATAGACTGCCGCCGGCGTCACTCCGGCCTGTTTGGCGGCCTCTGAGAGGGTAAAACCGGTCGGCCCCTTTTCCTCGATGAGGATAAGGGCGGCATCGATGAGAGCTTGCCTTAGGTTTCCATGATGATAGCCACGTTTAGGCATGCCACGTCCCCGGACGGCTGGATCTGCTGATGTGCAAATTGTCATCCGCATTTATGTGGTGGGTCATTGCCGCCATCCCCTTTGTGAATGGTCCGGTTTGAGGGGCCGCTGAATGTGTCTGAGCTTTTTGCGACGTACCACGAAAACTGTATCGAACACCCGTCGCACGATGGAACAGGATCGCATCGTCAAAGGCAAGGTTCATGGATGTAATCCTAAGTTACTATTCTTAACATTCAATATGGGCCAGCGCAGAGATTAACGCAAACTGGCACGCGTCGCTGCTCGGTCAATTGCCGCAATGACACTGTCCGGATTGGTGTGGTGCGGCATGTGCCCAACACCCGTGAGGACCGTCACATTCGCACCTGTGATTTGATCAGGCAGCTTGGCTGAATGGATATCCAAAGGTACAATCGTATCCGCATCACCGTGCACAACCTCGACCGGCACAGAGATTGAGCCATAATGTTCCGACATCTCAACGACATGAGGACGAAGCCAGTTTACCTGTCGGGCATTGGCGCGCATGGATGCACGTCGCAGCGTTAATGCTGGACCGAGATATTCCACATATCCATCCGGCGCCGCTTGCGGGGCAAAGATACTGTCTACGGTGTCATTTATGTACCCGCGTGGAGCGAATGCGCTTATTGCGGGTACAAAAAGTGCGCCGCCCCATGCCGCTCCGGTAACCCGGTAGAGCCAACCCAGATCACCCGGCCACGGGTTGGCGACGCCAGCGACAGAGACGACTGCGCCCAGGTCGTCGAATTCCAAGGCCCAAGCCAATGCGACGATTCCGCCAAGAGAATGACCAACCACCACCGGATCACGAACGCCCAACTGGTCTGCCGCTGCCTTGAGTAGTCGGGCCTGATCGCGTGGAGAGGCGTGTTCGGTGCTCCAGAAATGCTGATGTGCTGGGGCCATTTGTTCTGTCCAACCCATCCCCGGTCGGTCAAATAGTGTCACGCGATACTGTTCGGCCAACAATTCGGCAAAGGTAAAGGTAAAATCGCGCGTATTCCCGGATGCACCATGGATCAACACTACGTCAGGGCCCGTTCCCATCTGCTCGGCATGTACGGTGACACCGCCTACATTCAGCAATTGGCCTGTAGGTGGATAGGCCTCTGTTGCTGCGCGCTCGCGCTTGCTGGCAAAGTGCTGTACGCTGCCCACTGCCAGTACAACAATAAAAAGTAACAAAAACAAAGCGGTTTGCACGATACTTAACCTCTGAGGTCCGTGCGTTCCTGCCCGATCCTCTTCATGTCAAAAGGGGTGGTCAGATAAATCTCACTCAGCCAATTTCCATAAAGCTGGTGCGCATGGCTGCGCCACCGGTTCAGCGGTTTTTGCGCGGGGTCGTCATTGGGAAAATACCCGACCGGAGGAGCAATCTGTGATCCTTCGACCTGAACCGAATCAAGATCACGCTCGTATTCTTGCTTAAGGGTATCACTATCATATTCGAAATGGTTTAGAATATACAGCGCGCGGTGATCGGGGTCTTCGATCAGGCAGGGGCCAGTCACGTCGCTGCCCAGCAAGATCGGCAGGCCTGCGCGTTCGATCTCTGGCTGGCGTACTTCAGTCCAACGCGACACGGGCACCACGCAATCATCGGAAAAGCCGCGCAAATAGGGCGATGCGGGGGCGAGGTTTGTGTGACGGTAGGTGCCGAATAATTTGTTTTCCAACAGATGCTTGGGCACGCCATGAAAATGGTGCAACATCGCCATCCCACCCCAGCATACGCCAAAGGTTGAATGCACATGGGTTTGCGTCCAATCCATGATCTGTTCAAGTTCATCCCAATAGCTGACGTCTTCGAAGTCAAGGTGTTCGATTGGTGCGCCGGTAATAATCAGCCCGTCAAACTTTTGATCCGTCACATCGGCGAAAGACTTGTAAAAGCTGTCCATATGTTCTGCCGTTGTGTTCTTGGCTGCATGGTCTGTCATACGGATCAAAGTTAGTTCGATTTGCAGAGGCGTCGCGCCGATTAGGCGCGCGAACTGAGTTTCTGTCTGGATTTTTTTGGGCATCAGGTTAAGCAGCCCGATCTTGAGCGGACGGATATCCTGATGCGCCGCCAGTTCTTCATCCATGACCATAACGCCTTCGTTCGTGAGAACAGAGTAGGCAGGCAGGCTTGAGGGCAGTTTGATTGGCATAGTTTAGATCCGGGGCATTCATAGCTTTGTGGTTAGATAGTCTGCCTGTGCGGTGAGTGCCAGTGGCAAGGTGACCGGAGCACTCGTAGCGGATATCTATTAGCAATTAATGGATTTGCCACCGGAACAGTTTTCACAGGTTTGATCGTTGTGGCACGCTGCTGGTAGGCCGTCGTTGCTGGTATCGC
>JABITU010000056.1 GCA_018668195.1 Tateyamaria sp.
GTTTTGTCTGACAGTGCCTAATCTGATAGTGCCCTTTTGAATTATCAAACAGCTTCGATTCAAGGGCCCAATATCATGGTACCAGAACGGTTCTAAGCGCGCCGCCCTTTTTCATCAGATCAAAGGCCTCGTTGAGATCTTCGAACTTGACCTGATCTCCCGCCAAATGGTCAATCCGAAGAATGCCTTGCTGGTACATGGTCAGGAATTTTGGGATGTCACGGGACGGGATGCAGCTACCCATATAACTGCCTTTCAGGGATCGCTCCTGTGCACCAAGGACAAAATGTGAAATACTCACATTACGGCTAGGGCTGGGCAATCCCGCGGCAACTGTCTTGCCACCGATCCGTGTGACATCAAAAGCGAGTTCCAACGCCTTGGGGACACCTGCCGATTCAATGGCAATGTGGACTCCCCCGTCCGTTTCGGCCTTCACCTTTGAAACAATGTCGGGGTCTGTTGCGTTGAAGGCATGTGTGGCCCCGAATTTCCGGGTGATCTCTAGCTTTTCATCACTGATGTCGATGGCAATGATTTTTGTGGATCCTGCGGCAACAGCGGCCATCATCGCACTTAACCCAACGCCACCGGCACCGACAACAGCGACGGTATCACCAACAGTGACCTCGGATGTATTTATAACAGCCCCAGCGCCTGTCATGACGGCACACCCCAAAAGGGCAGCATGTTCGGGGGGGATTTTTGGGTCGATCTTGACCAGTGAGTGCACTGACATCACAGCATATTCCGCGAAGGCTGCAATGCCGGAATGGTGAAATATCCGATGTCCGTTCTGATGCAAACGGATGTGCCCACCCATCAACGTACCCGCGGCGTTTGCTTTGGACGCAGGGGCGCAGAGGCCGGGTCGACCGGTTCGGCACATGCTACATTTGCCACAACTGGCCACAAAGGACGGAATGACGTGATCGCCCGCTTCAAATGCGGTCACACCGGGGCCTACTTCGGCCACGATCCCCATGGTTTCGTGACCCAAGACAATCGGCATCGGTTTGGGACGTTCACCGTCAATGGCGACAAGATCAGAATGACACAAACCTGCAGCCTTGATCTGGATCAGAACCTCTTCGGCCTGAGGCGGATCAAGTTCAACAGTCTCAATCTGCAGAGGTTTGCTATCGCGAAAAAGCCCAGTTGGGTAGATCTGTCTTAGAACTGCTGCCTTAATTATCATGCATCAGCCTCCGCCACCTGATCGGGTTTCCAGGCTTCATTCTTGGTGTAGACGAATTTACTTTTCAAATAGGCTTGGGTCATCTCAATCCCGCCTTCGACACCGAAGCCACTTTCCTTCCACCCCCCCAACGGGATATCCGCTGTGTGGGCCGGAATGTCATTAATGCCGATGGTGCCGACATTCAGTCGGTCCGTAAGATAACGCTGGCGTTTTTCATCGCGACTGAAGATATAGGCGGCTAACCCGTATTCTGTGGCATTGGCGCGACGCAGCAGATCGTTGTAAGAGTTGAACGACACAATAGGCACGATGGGACCAAATGGCTCTACGCTCATCAAATCACTTTCTTCCGGAACGTCACGCAGCACCGTCGGCGGAAAGGCAAATCCCTGCCCCACCAGCCGCGCACCACCTGTGACCAGTCTTGCACCACGACGCACGGCATCCTCGACTAATCCCTCCACAGCCTCCAATCTACGCAAATTCGCCAGAGGACCCATGGTCACGCCCGGTTTCATGCCATCACCGACAACAATTTTTAACGTGGCCTCGCAAAACCGCTGTGTAAAATCCTCAACGATGCTCTCGTGTACATAGAACCGGTTTGGTGACACGCAGACCTGACCCGAATTGGCAAACTTGCGCGTAACTAGAATATCAACGGCACTGTCCAAATCCGCGTCTTCGCAGATCAAAACTGGGGAATGGCCGCCCAATTCCATTGTTACCGGCTTCATATACTTTCCCGCCTGCGCGGCCAGAAGTTTGCCAACGGGTATCGACCCGGTGAAGGTGATCTTGGCCACACGCGGGTCACGGATCAGGAAGGACGACACCTCGCTAGGCACTCCAAATACCATGTTGATTACATGCGCAGGCAAACCCCCATCGATCAGGCATTGCAAGAAGGCAATTGTGGCGCTGGGGGTTTCCTCAGCGGGCTTAAGAACACAAGAACAGCCCGATGCCAGCAGGGCGGCCAATTTCTTGGAAGCCTGCAGCACAGGATAGTTCCAGGGAGAAAATGCAGCGACAACGCCAACCGGTCTGTATTGGATGGTGACTGTTGCATCAGGATCGCGGGCGCCAAATTGGCGCGAGGCAACCCGGCGAGCTTCTTCACCGCCCCATTCGATGAAATCAGCCGCTCGAACCAGTTCAATTTGAGCCTCGGCCAGTGTCTTACCATGCTCCAAAGTCATCAACTGCGCGATTTCGGCGCTGCGGTTGCGCATCAAAGTGGCCGCATCTTTCAGGATGCGCCCCCGCTCCCACGCCGGGACCGCACCCCACACAGTGAGCCCTTTTTCTGCCGAGGCGAGCGCGTGCTCTAGATCATCGGCATCGGCTATGCAAAGCTGTCCAATTTGCCCGCCTGTAGCAGGATTTAGGATGGCTTGCGTCTTGCCCGAGCCGCCCTCAACCCATGCTCCAGCGATATACATCTTGGCAAGTGCATCATTCACGTCTGTACATCCTTCTCGCGTTTATCAGAACTTTACAACAAGCCCATCATAGGCGCATTCCTCGGGCACCTGATTGGCCATCGCCAACATTTCAGGGCCCATATGGGTCAGCACTATGCGCTTGGCGTTGAATTCATCCCAGTGTTCGCGCACCTCAGGGTAGTTGATGTGAAAGCGGATTGGTTTTGCGTAGAAATAGCTTTCACACACGAACAGATCTGCGCCGTCCGACACCTTGGTGACATGTTTGGTCCAGGCTGTATCGCCAGAATAGGCAACGGTCTTACCCCCCGCTTCGATCCGTAGGGATGTGGGGTGGGTCAACGGGGTGTGTATCGCCGGGTAGGGCGTAACCACCATCTTCTCCCCGATAGGGTTAGGCTTGAAAAGCTCCATCTCGATAAACGTAAGATTGAATGTCGGCACCATAATGTTGCTGCCGGGCAGCATGCTTTCCATCATGTCCAGCAGCCGCTGTTCCGTATCCTTGGGTCCTGCGATGATCAGCGGTTTCGTGCGCTTGGCTGCCAGCATGGAA
>JABITU010000057.1 GCA_018668195.1 Tateyamaria sp.
ATCGGTCAAATGCAGATCACATGGCCGCAGCCCAAAGTTATCTATGACGGCGGTGTCCGCTCGATCGTATATAAAGAGCAGTTGGTCATTCCCCTACACATCGCCCCCATGCGCGATGGCCAACCGATCCGCTTAAAAGGTCGCATGGATATTGGCATCTGTTCAGACATTTGTGCGCCCTACACTTTGAAATTTGACGCAAAGCTGGAGGAAGCAGGCACGTTTCCTACTCCGGAAATTGCATCTGCTTTAGCCTCTGCCCCATTTTCCGCATCAGAAGCTGGTGTGAAATCCGCAACCTGTCGTCTATCCCCAACTGATGACGGCATGCAGATTGAGGCACGTGTAACCGTCCCATCCACTGGTGGCCGCGAAGAGACGGTTATCGAGGCCGGCCAAGACACCATTTGGGTCAGCGAACCTGTGACCACCCGCAAAGGCGGTCAGTTGGTTGCTGTTTCACAGATGTTCCACTCCTCGGGCACTGCTTTTTCGGTGAACCGCTCTGATGTGCGCATCACCATTTTGGGGTCTAACCACGCTATTGATATTCGCGGTTGTAGCGCGGGTTAAGCCGCGCGGCGTCTGCGCAATGCAACGATCTGAAAGCCTAGTGCAAGGACGATGTAGGTGGTTAGAACCAGTGCCGCGCTGCCCATGATGAACAGGCCCAACGCCCCCGTCATTGGCGACATGTTTGCCGCCATCGGAAATGCGTTTGTGATCTGTTCTGGCAATTGTTTGGACCATATCGCGTAGCCCAATGTTGCCCCACCCCACGCAAGGATCGCGACCAATAGGGCGCGAAGCCCCCATGCGACACCACTGGCCCGTGCACTCACACCACGACGCATCGCCGTGATGTGGCGAGAGACATCATGTTGGGCAGCGATCAACGCGGGTACAACCAACAGCACCAACAACATCCCAAACCCAAGACCATAAACCAGCGTGATCACGGTTGGCATCAAAAACTGCGCTTGTTGTGACCCCTCATAAAGCAGGGGCGACATACCGAGAACGGTGGTCAATGTTGTCAGCATCACAGGGCGCAAACGATCTGATGCACCGTCGATGATCGAGGGAACCAACCCGCGGTCTTCGGCGTATTCATCAATGGATGTCACCAGAACGATTGAGTCGTTGATAATTATACCTGTCATCCCCAACAGCCCAACGACCGTAAACATGCTAAGTGGAACACCCCATGCAGCGTGACCATAGATTGTTCCGATCAATCCAAAGGGGATGATCGCCATAACAACCATAGGCCGCGTCCAACTGCCGAAGACCCATGACAGCACCAGATAAATACCGGTCAGACACAAAATCAGACCCGTCATGGCATCATTCAAGAATGTGCTTTCTTGTTCACTTAGGCCCGTCATCCGCCATTCGATCTGACGGGTGGACGCGATATTTGGCAAAATCTCTTCTTCCAAGGCGCGGTTGATTTCGGTGGCACGGGCTGGATCATCCTCTGACACATCACCCGTCACCGAAATCAAACGTACCCCGTTTTCGCGGCGTACGGTGCTAAAGCCAGTTCGGCGCTCAACGCTGACCAAATCAGCCAAGGGAACATAAATGCCACTTGGCGCACGCATCTGCATCCGCTCCATGAAATCTGCAGTCAATTCTCTGCTGGGCACTTCAACACGGATGCTGGCGCTGCGGGCCCCATCAGGGAATGTCGCCGCCTCAATGCCATTCAGGCGATTGCGCAAAGCACGCCCTAATGTATCGATGGTAAAGCCAAGCGCCTGACCTTGGGCCGTGAGGTCCAAAATCAGCTCCTCTTTGTCATAGGCCAAATTGTCTTGAACCGCGCTAACCTCAGGGTAGATAGCCAAAGCCTGTTGCAAGTCCTGACTGGCCGCCTTTAAAATATCGGTATCTGCACCAAAGAACTGAACCGACATTCCGTCCCCACCTGGGCCTGAGCGCCATGATCGAAAACTGACTGTTTCAACAAGCGGGTGGTTAGCCACCATGTCCTGCAATTCAGATACAAAGGCAAAGCTGGAATACCCTTTGCGTAAATCAGCATCGATCAATTCGATTGAAATCGCACCAAGCAGATCACCATCTTTGCTTTCTGCACCTGCAAGGCCGCGCCCCGCATTGCCACCCACCTCGGCCATGACAAAATCGACAGGGTTAACGCCAGTCTCTGACTCGCGTTTTGCCGCCAGCGCGTTGGTGGCGCGTTGCATTTCACGCATCATTTCAAGAGTGTCTTCGCGTGTTGCACCCTCAGCCATCGCAAAGTTACCGGTGACGGAACCACGTTCAGGCGCATTAAAGAAACGCCATTGCACCTCGCCACTGATAACAAGGATCACTTGGCTGGCCAGCACGGCAATGACA
>JABITU010000058.1 GCA_018668195.1 Tateyamaria sp.
CTATCTGATCTGCTTTTGGGAAGCTCGATACATATAACCGGTGATCTGACGGTCCAATTTCTCGAAATGGGTGCACCATGGCTTATGCGCGACCCGGTAAAACGTAGTTGTATCGGGGGCTCTTTTTAGCCAAGGTGGCTGAATTCTAGGCTGAGGGCTTGTGTCGCGTGCCGACCTCTGGCACCCGATGTGCATGACTTACGACATAAATAACCTTCGTGACGTTGCTAATGAGATGGCAGACGCCGCCCGCGCCACGATCCTGCCCTATTTCCGCAGCGCGCAGCTGGTGACGGACAACAAGCTGGCCTCAGGCTTTGATCCGGTAACGCAAGCCGACCGCGCTGCCGAGCAGGCGATGCGCGCCGTTTTGGCCAAACGTCGCCCCGATGACGCCGTTTTGGGCGAGGAATTTGGCATGACATCGGGCCGTTCCGGGCTGACGTGGGTGTTAGATCCGATTGACGGCACGCGCGGCTTCGTGGCTGGCACCCCGACGTGGGGTATTTTGATCGCAGTGGGCCCGGACAGTGGGCCGATTTTGGGTGTGATTGATCAACCCTATATTGGAGAGCGGTTTATAGGGGCCGCCAAAACGGCCCACCTTACTGGTCCGCACGGGGCCGGGCCGATCCGCACCCGCTCAACTCAAAGCCTGACTGACGCTATTCTGTTCACCACTTTTCCAGAAGTCGGAGAGCCCGGTGACAGGGCTGGTTTCGAGGCTGTCGCACGCCATGTCAAACTGGTGCGCTACGGGATGGATTGCTATGCCTATGCGCTCGTCGCGGCTGGGCAGATCGATTTGGTGATCGAAGCGGGATTGAATAACTATGACATTCAGGCCCCAATCGCCCTGATCGAGGCGGCGGGCGGCATTGTGACTAACTGGGAGGGCGGACCGGTGCATCAAGGCGGACGCGCGTTGGCCGCGGCCAACCCGACGATTCACCGCGAGGCATTGGACATACTGAAAGCTGTGCAATGATCGAATGGTTAATCAAAGGCGCGAGCCATATCGTCACAATGGACGATGACCGAAGTGAACTAACGGACGCAGACATTCTGATACGTGACGGCGCGATCGTTGCCATCGGACGAGATCTGGCAACAACCGGAGAGGTCGTTCATGCGCAGGGATGCGTTGTGACGCCGGGCCTTGTGAACACCCACCACCATCTCTACCAGACGCTCACTCGGGCGGTTCCGGCTGCGCAGGATGCGCTGTTGTTTGGATGGCTGCAAACCCTCTACCCGATTTGGGCGCAGTTCACGCCAGAGCATATGTTTGTCTCGGCGCAGGTTGGCCTTGCCGAACTGGCTCTGTCTGGCTGTACCCTAACCTCTGATCATCTATACCTTTATCCAAATGGCAGCCGTTTGGACGATACTGTCGCGGCCGCCCGTGACGTAGGCCTGAGGTTTCATCCAACCCGCGGCGCGATGAGCATCGGGGAAAGCAAAGGTGGGCTGCCACCTGACGCGCTGGTCGAAGACGAAAACGCAATACTTGAAGATTCCATCCGTGTGATTGACGCATTCCACGACGCTTCTGTTGGGTCAATGTGCCGGGTGGGTGTAGCGCCCTGTTCGCCCTTTTCGGTCAGTCGTGAACTGATGCGCGATGCTGCATTGCTGGCGCGAGACAAGCAGGTGATGCTACACACCCATCTGGCGGAAAATGACGAAGACATTGCCTATTCCCTGTCGCAATTTGGATGTCGGCCGGGGCAATATGCACAGGATTTGGGATGGACCGGACCAGACGTGTGGCATGCCCATTGTGTCAAGCTTGACAGCTCTGAAATTGCGCTTTTTGCCAAAACGCAGACCGGTATTGCACATTGCCCCTGTTCCAATTGCAGGCTTGGTTCGGGGATAGCCCCGGTGCATGCGATGCGGGATGCGGGGGTACCGGTTGGCTTGGGTGTGGATGGCTCGGCCAGCAATGACGCAGGCAACCTTATGGCTGAGGCGCGTCAGGCAATGCTATTACAGCGGGTGGCTCAGGGCGCTGACGCCATGAGCGCGCGCGAAGCATTGGAAATCGCGACCCGAGGCGGCGCAGACGTGCTTGGAAGGGCAGATTGTGGCAGAATCGCTTTGGGCTGCCGGGCAGATATTGCGATATGGGATGTCTCTGGCATTGCCAGCGCTGGCAGCTGGGATCCGGCGGCGTTGGTCCTGGCTGGCCCGACAACGGCACGCGATGTGTTTGTCGAAGGCCGTCAGGTGGTCCGTGACGGACACTTGGTGACTATAAATATGAGTTCGGTCGTCGCGCGCCAGACAGCACTTGCACAAACGTTAGGTGCCAGACGGGCCTGAAAGCGGGAATAATGAGCGCGCCCTGCAAGGCTTTGGCATAGTTTTCGACACGAAAAAAAACGTACCAGTGCCAGTGCCAGTACCAGTGTCAGAATCCGCAACGGCGTCCAGCGATCCAGACATCATGAACAGCACGGTCATCGCCCATCATGATCGTGGCAAAAACAGCCTCCCATATGTTTTGGGCGCGGTCTGTGCGCTGTGCGATTGCCGGGGTTGACGCCAGATCAAGCACACAAATATCCGCCTCCAGTCCCGGAGCGATTTGTCCAATCTTGTCTTCAAGATGCAGCACACGCGCTGAGCCGGCGGTTGCGAGCCAAAGCAAGTGCCGTGCGTGCAGCGCAGTGCCGCGTAATTGCGCGATCTCATAGGCAGCTGCCATCGTTCGCAGCATTGAAAATGAAGATCCGCCCCCGGTGTCTGTCGCAAGGCCCAATGCTATCCTGCGCGCCGCAAGGCCCGCAACATCCATAAGCCCTGAGCCGATGAAGGTGTTGGATGTCGGGCAATGCACCAGTGCGGCCCCGACCTCTGACACCCTGGCAATTTCGCGGGGGGTCAGGTGAATGGCGTGGCCATAAACGCCGCGCGGTCCGAGCAGGCCGTGCGCTTCGTAAGTATCCAAATAGTCACGTGCACCGGGGAACAGCTCTGATACCCAGGCAATTTCGTCATGTTGTTCGGACAGGTGCGTTTGCATCAGACAGTCGGGGTTTTCCGCCCACAGTGCGCCCAGTGCTGCCAGTTGATCGGGAGTCGAGGTGGGTGAAAACCTCGGCGTAATCGCGTAATGCGCGCGACCCTGACCGTGCCATTTGCCTATCAGCGCTTTGCTGTCGTCATAGGCCGACTGCGCGCTGTCGCGCAGATCATCAGGCGCGTTGCGATCCATACAGGTTTTGCCAGCCACAACACGCATGTTCCGCGCTGCCGCCGCTTCAAAGAACGCATCTACTGATCCGGCGTGGATCGTCGTGTAAGAGGCAACGGTTGTGGTTCCGTTTGCAAGCACGAGGTCAAGATATCTGCCCGCCACTTCACCGGCATAGCCGCAGTCGCCGAATTTGGCCTCTTCTGGAAAGGTGTAAGTGTTGAGCCAGTCGATCAGGCGCTTGCCCCATGACGCAATCATCGCAGTCTGCGGATAATGGGCATGAGAATCAACAAAACCGGGGATAATCAGCCGATTGCCATATGCATATTCCTGCACATGGGGCGACTGATCGCGCAGCGTGTCCGCAGCGCCAGTGGCCACGATACGCCCATCTTCGATCAATACGCCGTGGTCTGCGGCAATACTTACGCCCTCTGCGTCGACGAAAGGATCGTTGGTGTACAGAAGGACATTACCTGTCAGGAGAGTCTGGTATGTCATGGCGCTAGTCTATAGGCGCACGCACGGGACAGGGCAATTGCAACCCGAGGCGTGCAGCCAGTTGTATACGCAAATGGCCACACCTATGGTCAACGCGCAGCAGGGGACAGCAAAGATGTTGGACGAGATGGACCAAAGCGCAACGCAAGGTGAAGATGGTGCATATACGCTTGGCCGCAAAGATGTCGCTTCGATCCTTTACGCCGTGGACATTGAGGACCGCGCGCAGTTGATCGCTTTGATGGAGCCGCTGCATGCTGCTGACATTGCGGATCTGCTGGAGCAAATTAACGCTTTTGACCGGTCCCGCCTGATCCGGCTCTGTGACCATGCGTTTGACGGCGACATCCTGTCTGAGCTGGACGAGTCAATCCGTGAAGAGGTGATTGGCGTTCTCAAGCCCACCGTTCTGGTCGATGCTGTGCGCGATCTAGACAGCGACGATGTGGTCGACCTGATCGAAGACTTGGGGGATGAACAGCAAGAGGTGATCCTCGATGCATTGCGTGATTCTGATCGTGCCATGGTCGAGCAGTCGCTCGCCTTTCCAGAGTATTCCGCTGGCCGGTTGATGCAGCGCGAGGTGCTTATGGCACCAGAGCATTGGACAGTCGGCGAGGCCATTGATCGGTTGCGCAATGCAGCCGAGGATGACTTGCCCAGACAATTTTATCACATTTTCTTGGTGAATCCGCGATTGCACCCAGTCGGAAATGTTACATTGGGCAAGCTGATGCGTTCGCAACGCGACGTGCGGCTTGCCGATCTGGTTGAAGAGACCTTTCAGATTATCCCGGTGGACCAGGATGAAAGCGATGTGGCTTATGCTTTTAATCAGTACCACCTTATTTCAGCGCCAGTTGTCGACACAGAAGGCCGGTTGATCGGTACAATCACTATCGATGATGCGATGGCGGTTCTGGATGAAGAGCATGAGGAAGATATGCTGCGCCTTGCTGGGGTGGGTGGAGAATCCGCGCTTTCGGACACCGTGACTGAGACCACGCGCCAACGTCTGCCTTGGTTGGCCGTGAACCTTGTGACCTCAATTTTTGCATCGATCGTGATCGCGCAATTCGAGATGGCTCTTGCTCAGATTGTGGCGCTGGCAGTTTTGATGCCGATCGTGGCCTCCATGGGTGGCAATGCTGGGACCCAATCTTTAACTGTTGCTGTGCGTGCTTTGGCCACCAAGGACCTGACCGGTGCCAATGTGTGGCGTGTGATCCGGCGCGAGGTCATTGTGGGGTTGATCAATGGTTGCATCTTTGCGGTGGTGATGGGCGCAGTGGGCGTGATCTGGTTTGGCTCACCGCTGCTGGGCTATGTGATTGCAGCTGCTATGGTTGTGAATCTGGTTGTGGCTGGACTGGCGGGAACTATGATTCCGGTCATCCTGGACAGGATGGGCATCGACCCGGCCCTGGCGTCAGGGGCATTCGTCACCACGGTGACGGATGTGGTTGGATTTTTCGCCTTTCTCGGCCTTGCCGCGCTGGTGATGTTATGACCCGGCAGGACGTCGCTGTTGCGGCTTTCGCCGCAATGCGCCCCGCCCACCGTCCCATATGGATGTCCTCATGGATATGAGTGCGCGTAAAGCAACGGCTCGCAAGGCCGCATTGGAGAGGCGGCGCGCGGCTCATGATTTGGATCGGGGTGGGTCGGCTGGGCTGCTATCTTCGGTTTTGGCAGGTTATCGCGGTGTGCCGATTGCGGGATACATGCCCATCCGAACTGAGATTGATCCAAGCTCGGCCATGGCAGAAGCCGCTGCACACGGCCCTGTCGCCGTTCCGGTGATCATTGGTGCGGGTTTGCCTTTGCGGTTTTCGCGTTGGCAGCCGGAGGGAGCGATGCGCGCTGGGCCCTATGGTGCGCAGGTGCCTGAAGTGGATGATTTCCTTGAGCCGGAGATCGTGATCGTGCCGCTGGTTGCGTTTTCCCGGGCTGGCGCGCGTTTAGGATATGGTGGTGGGTTTTATGACCGAACGCTGGAGCAGTTACGCGCCTGTCGCCCGACTCTTGCCCTTGGTTTTGCCTATGGGGCGCAAGAGGTGACGGATCTGCCCACAGAGCAGACGGATCAGACGCTCGACATCATTGTGACTGACACGCGGGTGATCGAGGTTCATGGCGGCGCTGCCCCCCGTCGCTGACGCGGCGCCCTGCGGGATATTTGGTGCAAAAAGAACCTGTGTGTTGCCTCTTGCTGTTTGGGTGGTCGGGCACTAGGCATTTGGGCCATGAACATTTTATTCTTAGGCGATGTCATGGGCCGATCGGGCCGGCAGGCCATTACCGACCACTTACCGCAATTGCGCGAGAACTGGAACCTCGATTTCGTTGTTGTAAACGGTGAGAATGCGACCTCTGGCATGGGGCTTTCAGGCGCGCATGCCAAGGCGTTGTTCGAGGCTGGAGCTGATTGTGTTACGCTTGGGGACCACGCCTTTGATCAGCGCGACATGTTGCAGTTTATCGAAACTGAGCCGCGTATTATTCGACCATTGAACTTTTCCAAGGCATCGCCCGGTAAAGGCGCCCGATTGTTCAAAGCGCGGGGGGGCAAGACTGTTTTGGTTGCGCAGGCTTTGGGACAGGTGTTCATGAAACGCCCATTTGACGATCCTTTCTCAGCGCTGGAAGCTGTGTTTCGCGCGCATCCGTTGGGCGGGCAGGCAGATGCGGTGATCGTGGATTTCCATTGCGAGGCCACGTCAGAAAAGATGGCGATGGGTCACTGGTGTGATGGGCGGGCAAGCCTGATGGTGGGGACCCATACCCATGTCCCCACAAGCGATGCGATGATTCTGTCCAAAGGGTGCGCCTATCTGACCGATGCTGGCATGTGCGGGGATTACAATTCCGTGATTGGAATGCAGCGGGACGAACCCTTGCGACGTTTCATCACTGGAATGCAGAAAGAACGGTTTTCGCCAGCTTTGGGGCCTGCCACCTTATCTGGTGTTTATGTGGAAACGGACGCGAGCGGGCGCGCAACCCGTATTGAGATGGTTCGGCAGGGCGGGCAACTGTCCCAAAGTGGGCCATGACCAAAAGGGAACTGGCGCTTTATGGTGGAGTTCTTGTTCTAATCGGTGCGGCCTGGGGCATGACCCTGCCACTGACAAAGATTGCTGTCAGCACCGGTTACAAACATTTTGGGCTGCTATTTTGGCAGTTGGCCATTGGTGCGATCGTTATGTCGACGGTGGCTTTGGTGCGGGGCACTCGGCTTAGCATGGGGTGGGCACAGGTTCGTGTTTATGTGATAATCGCACTTATTGGTTCGATTTTGCCCAACACCGCAAGTTACCAAGCTGCGGTCCATTTGCCGGCCGGCGTGCTGTCAATCTTGCTGTCGATGATTCCAATATGGGCTTTTCCAATTGCGTTGTTTCTGGCGCTGGATCGATTTGAGTGGCGCCGGTTCATTGGCTTGGCTGTTGGCATGATGGCGGTTTTGATGATCGTTTTGCCGGGGGCGGATATGTCTGGTTTTATCCCAGTTTTCTGGGTGTTTATCGGTTTGATCGCTGGATTGTTTTATGCGTTTGAGGGCAATTACGTGGCGCGCTGGGGCACCGCTGGGCTTGACCCGATACAAGTGCTTTGGGGGGCGTCGATCTTTGGCATGATCGTTACGTTGCCGCTGGCCCTTGGGTCGGGTCAATGGATTGACCCGCGCCCGCCCTATGGCCCGCCGGATCTGGCGCAAGTCGTCGGCGCTTCGCTGCACGTGACTGCCTATGCTGGTTATGTCTGGCTGGTGGGCCGGGCTGGGCCCGTCTTTGCTGTGCAGATCAGTTACTTTGTGACCATTTTTGGCATTTTTTGGGCCTGGGTAATTTTGCGCGAGGCCTATCCTGCTTCGGTTTGGTTTGCGCTGGGGCTGATGCTGCTGGGCATGTACTTAGTGAAGCCGCGCAAACCATCGCTTGAAGCGCGCGCCGCAATAGAGGACAATTGCGTCTGACCTCGGAAAACAAGAAGTACCGGCCATGGATTTGATCGCTCTTTCTCAGACGGGCAATGCTGTGGTCACGCTGACCGTAGTTTTGCTCATGTTTGTGCTGTTTTTGCGGGAAAGCTATCCGACCGAAGTGGTTGCAATCGTGGGCGTCGGCTTGCTTTTGGCGTTGGGGGCACTTCCCTATGATGCTGCGTTGACGGTTCTGTCGAACCCGGCACCTTGGACGATTGCAGCGATGTTTATCATCATGGGAGCGCTGGTGCGCACCGGCGCGTTGGAGGCGTTCACTGGCATTGCGGACCGACAGGCGCGCACCAATCCGATGCTGGCTGTGGCGATGCTGATGGGATTTGTCATCCTGTCATCGGCAATCGTGTCGAATACGCCTGTGGTTGTTGTCATGATCCCTGTCTTTGTTCAGTTGGCTAAAACGCTTGGTCTGTCCCCGTCCAAGTTTCTGATACCACTCAGCTATGCAGCGATTTTGGGGGGTACATTGACACTGATTGGAACGTCAACCAACTTGCTTGTGGATGGGGTTGCACGGGCACAGGGCCTTGCTCCGTTCACCATTTTCGAAGTCACTCCTCTGGGCATCATACTGGTGATATGGGGCATGATTTATTTGCGGTTCATTGGGCCGTTATTGCTGCCCGACCGTGACGGCATGGCCGGGCTGCTCAGCGACCGTTCTAGGATGAAGTTCTTTACCGAGGCAGTGATCCCACCTGACAGCAACCTGATCGGACGCGATGTGCTGGGGGTGCAGCTTTTCAAGCGGGAAGGTGTGCGCCTGATTGACGTGATCCGCGGGGACCAGTCATTGCGGCGCAATCTGACAGATGTTGCGTTGCAGGTGGGTGACCGGGTGGTTCTGCGAACACAGATGACAGAACTTCTGAGCTTACAGCGCAACAAGGAGCTCAAACGTCTGGATCAGGTGGGCGCAGTTGAGACGACCACTGTTGAAGTTTTGATCACCCCCGGCTGCAAGATGATCGGCCGCAGTTTGGGCGCGATGCGATTGCGGCGGCGTTACGGCGTCTATCCGCTTGCGGTGCATCGGCGCGACCAGAACATCGGCATGCAGCTTGATGAACTCGTGGTGCGTATCGGCGATACGCTTCTTCTGGAAGGTGCGCCAGACGACATTCAGCGACTAGCAAGTGATATGGATATGGTGGATGTCTCCAAGCCTTCACAGCGCGCGTTCCGACGCAGCCATGCGCCCGTTGTCCTTTTGGCGTTGCTGGGCCTTGTTGTGCTGGCCGCGTTTGGCGTGGCACCGATCTTTTTGCTGGCGGTCGTAGCTGTTGCGATTGTGCTGGTTACCCGCTGCATTGATGCCGATGAAGCATTTTCCTGTGTTGATGGACGTTTGCTGGCCCTGATTTTTTCGATGCTGGCCATAGGAGCCGCACTTGATGCATCGGGTGCCGTTGCGCTGATCGTGAACGCGGTTGCGCCGGGTCTTGGGGCTTTGCCACCGTTCCTGATTGTCTGGGCAGTCTATCTGCTGACGTCAGTGCTGACAGAACTGGTGAGCAACAATGCGGTGGCAGTGGTTGTGACGCCTATTGCCATTGGTCTGGCAGCTGCGCTTGGAATTGATGCACGCCCATTGGTCGTGGCGGTGATGGTGGCGGCCTCTGCCAGCTTTGCCACCCCCATCGGGTATCAGACCAATATGCTGGTTTATGGCCCTGGTGGCTACAAATTCACTGATTTCATGCGTGTGGGTATTCCGCTGAACCTGAGCGTGGGACTTTTGGCTTCGGTCACGATCCCGTTCATCTGGCCGCTTTGAATAGGCAGTCGGACGCGGGCCATTAATGCGTTGAAATGTTATATGCAACGATAAGTGCGTCTGGGTTTTCGCATAACGCTTTAAATCGCTTCCGGCTTTTGCGTCAGAGCTGCCGACATTGGGACCTCAAAAGCTGCAGTCGTCCAGAAAAGTATCCTTGCGCGTATTGTCGGCATGATAGCCGCTGCTGAACCTGGCCATCTCGGCCACTTCACAGCGGCCAAAACACAAGTATTGCGGGGATTGATACAATAACGACGATCGCTTCTAACGGTAGCCCAATTCGCCAATAATCCCCGAAATGGTAACCGCCGGGGCCAAGTATGAGGGTATTATTCTTGTGACCAATCGGCGTCAAAAACGCCGAGGAGGCAGCGACCGCCACTGCCATCAAAAATGGATCGGGTGACACGTTCAGGCTTTGCGCCATCTGAATGCCCACTGGGGCGGCGACGATCGTTGTAGCCGTGTTGTTGAGCACATCTGACAAACTCATTGTGACGATCATCAGCACCGTTAGCACCGCCCAGGCAGGCATTCCCATGGTCAGCGTGATCAGTGCGCCCGAAATCAGCTCTGTTCCGCCGGAGCTTTCCAGCGCCGCCCCCAGTGGGATCATCGACCCCAGCAACACCACCACAGGCCATTCAATATGGGTGTAGAGCTCGGCCAAGGGCACGATTTTTGCAAGAACATAAACCACCACCACAAGGCCCAGTGCCACGGGCAGGTAAATCAGACCAACACTTGCGGCCAGCACAGCAGCCGAAAAAATACCAATCGCGATCCAGACTTTTTCGTCTGCGGTGACGGCAAGGCCACGGTCGGCCAGCGGTAGGCAGCCCAGCCACTGAGTGACGTCTGCGCCGGTCTCGCGCGGCACTAGCAAAAGTAAGATGTCGCCGACATTGATCTGAGTTTTGCGGATCTGCCGGGTAATTTTTTGCCCCCGGTGGGAGATGCCCAGCAGCACTGTGGATTGCCGCCAACCCAAGCCGACGGATTGGGCCGTGCGCCCGATCAACCGAGACTGATCGGTGACCACCACTTCGATGACATCTACCCCATCCCCATCAGCCTTAAGCCGTTCCTCGCGCTTGGCATCTGCGACGGCTAAAGAAAACGCTGCGCGGAATTCGTCCAGCGCATCCGGTGTCGCCTCAAGCACCAAAGCATCGCCGGCGCGCAGGCGCGCATCGCGTGCGCGGCCATAGCGCCGCTTGCTATCTCGGATCAGACCAATGATCGCAACATCTGCCTTTTCTGCCTCTTCTTCAAGATCACGCAACTGTTTGCCAATAAGGCGAGACCCCTCGGGAACCGTCAGTTCAGCGATGAATTGAGAAATATCATCTGCGCCCAGTTTGCTATCCTCGCGCGCAGGAATCAGCCGCCAGCCTATCAAAGCGATAAAGATTAGGCCTGCAATGGCCGTAACTCCGCCGACGGGCGCAAAGTCAAACATTGCAAATGGGGCGCCCAACCGTTCCTCCCGGATGCTGGCGATGATGATATTCGGTGGAGTTCCGATCAATGTGACCATGCCACCGAGGATCGTGGCAAAGCTCAGCGGCATTAGGCTAAGCCCAGGGCTGCGCCCGGCCTTGCGCGCGGTCTGAATGTCGACGGGCATCAACAGCGCGAGCGCGGCCACATTATTCATTAACGCTGATAGGACACCGCCAACAGCCCCCATCAACGTGATGTGGCTACCCAGAGACCGGCTGGCATTTACCAACGTGCGTGTGATCAAGAACACGGCCCCCGACCGGACCAGCCCGGCCGATACCACCAGCACCAGCGCAACCACAAGCGTTGCAGGGTGCCCAAAGCCCGCAAACGCCTGACTGGTGGGTACCACGCCCAGCAACACGCCCGCCATCAATGCCGAAAAAGCCACGATATCGTAGCGAAACTTGCCCCAAAGCAGAAATGCAAAGACAAGGCCAAAAAGAGCAAACAGGATGATCTGGTCGGTTGTCATGCCCTGCACCCTAGGCGGGTGGGTGGGGCGTGGCCAGTGTGATTGTTGTTGTGTTGTCGTGCCGTGCCGGTACCCTGACTCACTGGTATGCCGGTTCAGGCAGGAGTGGCCCCTCAGGGCTAATCCAATCGTGCAATGTGCTTTTTGCGTGCTCATAGGCCTCGTCGACCTGACTATCCTGAGCCAGGTCATCGTGGTTGTATTGCCCGTTGGTCGCAACGCTAATGCTCAGTCATTTCGCTGCTTTGGCCATATTATCCCCTGTCATTCACCATGCTCGATAGCGCACGGGCTCTGCACTGCTGCACAATTGTGCGGGCGGGCTTGCCCCCGGTGGCACCGTTGGCCTATAGCTGCGCGGCGATAACGCTTGGGCACAAACCACCACAGGAGACCCCGATGGCAGGCCACTCGAAATGGGCGAACATCCAGCACCGCAAGGGACGTCAGGACAAGATCCGCGCCAAACTGTTTTCCAAACTGTCCAAGGAAATCACTATCGCCGCCAAGATGGGTGACCCCGATCCCGACAAAAACCCGCGCCTGCGTTTGGCCGTCAAGGAAGCTAAAGGGCAGTCTATGCCCAAGGATAACATTGACCGTGCGATCAAGAAATCCATCGCCGGAGAGGGCGATGACTACGAAGAAATCCGTTACGAAGGGTACGGCCCTAACGGTGTGGCAGTGATCGTCGAGGCGATGACAGATAACCGCAACCGGACGGCATCGACTGTCCGTTCGACCTTTACCAAGAATGGCGGCAATCTGGGCGAGACAGGTAGCGTGGGGTTCATGTTCGACCGCAAGGGCGCCGTGACATACCCGGCTGCGGTTGGGGATGCCGACACGGTGCTGATGGCGGCCATCGAGGCCGGTGCCGAAGACGTGGAATCAAGCGAGGACGGCCATGTGATCTGGTGCGCGGACACGGACCTTAACGATGTCTCTACCACACTAGAGATTGAACTGGGCGAATCCGACACAGCCAAGCTCATCTGGCGCCCCACCACCACCACCGAACTCGACCTTGAGGGCATGCAAAAGCTGATGAAGCTGGTGGATGCGCTTGAGGATGATGACGACGTGCAACAGGTCACCACCAACTTCGAGGCCAGCGACGACGTCATGGCGCAACTCGACGACTGATTTCACCCGTTCGGGCCGTGCAGCCCACGGTCGATGTGCTTTGATGGCCCTGCGTTTGAAGAACGTTTTGTGCTTTGAACTGTTTGTTGAAGACAACATCTTTTCTTGGGAAGCCTTGGTCATACTGGCATCGGTTGCCCTTTGATTGATCGGTCCACTGGCCTGGTTACGGCAATCTGGCGACCGCTTTGTCCGGTTCCCCAAGATCCAATGCGATATTACGAAGTGCCAGCGCCAGCGGGTAATACTCCGCCTTTCACCTTCCCCAAAATCGCCTCACCGGACAGAGAGCGCAGACTGGTGGGCCGAACCGCAGAGTTTGATAAAATCCGCAGCATCCTCGTAAGCCGACATGGGGTGCAAATCAAAAGCAGCACCGGTGTAACGCTCAGGGTTCAAGGGGGCGGCGGGCCTTGGCCGATCTGTGCGCCCGGCTGGCCCCTGCTGACCCGTCAGAGCCTTTGTTTGCTGAACTAGTGGCCGCAGGCTTATGGAAGGAGCGCAAGCGTTTATTTGTACCCTCAGACCTGAACCTTGCGGAATTTGAGCAGATAGCGCGCACATTTCCCCCTGATCCTATGCCGCGCCTCGCGCCAGAGAAGGGCTCAGGCAGCTAGTGTTCGGCGGTGCCCGAAGCGTCAGAACCTGAGCGAACCGCCACCTGAAAACAACGCGCGCACCCGATGCCCCCAGCTTTGGCCCGGCCCTTCGGGCCAAGGGGGCGTTTGCCGCCGTAAGCGGTGCATCAGGCCCTTGAGCGCGTTTAACCGCGCCCGCGCAGCGCCACCGCCCGCGCGGCTTTGAACGGACAGGATCTTTTCGTGGGTGTGCAGAGCCGCCTCGATTAGCTCAAGGTCTTGTGCGGTCAGATCAACGTTATGCGTGTCGTCGAGCAACGGTCTTTATCCTTATTATTTTGATCGGTATTTAGGTATTTGGTCAATGTATGGAATACGTCGATGACGAGAATTTAGATCATCGTGATTTCACCAACTGGTATGACCATTTGGCAAGAGCGCGCCATTAGAATTGGTCCCACTTAGGGGATGCTTGCGCTGATTGCACCATATTATTGTGCAAAGCCGCTGTGCAAAAACGGATGGCTTGTAAAGACTTGTCTGCATTCCTCTCAGCATGTAGTGGCGCACAGACACCGTTCAAGGCATTTGAAATGGCATCATTTTTTCCCGGATTCTTCTTATCTTTGTCACTGATCGTGGCGATCGGGGCGCAAAACGCCTTTGTTTTGCGTCAGGGGTTGCGCCGCGCGCATGTATTTTGGGTGTGCCTGATCTGCGCTTTGTGTGACGCTATCTTGATTGTCTGTGGGGTCGCTGGATTTGGTGCCTTGGCTGGGGCGGTGCTTTGGTTTGAACCGGTGATGCGCTATGGCGGAGCTGCGTTTTTGCTGTGGTACGGGTGGCGCAATGCCCGATCAGCATGGCAGGGCGGGGCGACGCTGGTTCCAGACGGTGACGGCGCGCAGCCCCTGCGCGACGCCCTCTTGACCGTATTGGCGCTCACCTGGCTGAACCCACATGTCTATCTGGATACGGTGGTGCTGATTGGTTCGATCTCGGCCCAATATGACAGCCGGCTGCTGTTTGGGATGGGGGCTGTGCTTGCCAGCTTTGTATTTTTCTTTGCGCTTGGATATGGCGCGCGTCTGTTGGCGCCGATCTTTGCCACTGCGCGAGCATGGCGCATACTGGATGGAATTATTGCTCTTACGATGTGGGCAATCGCTATGAAG
>JABITU010000059.1 GCA_018668195.1 Tateyamaria sp.
AAGGATCGATGCCAATTGCGATCGGGCCCTGTGTAATATGTTTCGCAAATTTGGTTGCATCTTTTCCTCTTTGGACGGGCATCAAACTCATTGAGTGACAGCAATAGAGATAGTTTGTGATCGTAAGGTGCCTCTTAACAAAGCTGGGTAATATTATCAGCATTTGTTTCAAATTTGTCACTTTTTAGAGCAAGTCCCGTGAAATCGAAAAGCTTTGGGTCCAGCAAATGGGAAGGGCGTGCATTCATCAGCGACCGAAACATGACCTGTCTGCGTCCGGGGCTGTTGGCCTCCCAGCCGTCGAGGATCTGTTTGACCTGCTGGCGCTGTAGCCCATCCTGACTGCCGCAGAGGTCACATGGAATGATCGGATAGTTCATTGCTTGGGCGAATTTTTCGCAATCGACCTCAGCGACATGGGCAAGCGGCCGATAGACAAACAGGTCGCCCTCTTCGTTGACCAGTTTGGGTGGCATCGTAGCCAGACGCCCACCATGAAAGAGGTTCATGAAAAATGTCTCAAGGATGTCATCACGGTGATGTCCGAGCACTACAGCCGAGCATCCTTGCTCGCGTGCAATCCGATATAGGTTGCCGCGGCGCAGTCGGGAACACAGCGCGCAAAAGGTCCGACCTGCTGGAACTTTGTCGACCACGATCGAATAGGTATCCTGATATTCGATCCTATGAGGCACGCCCATCCGTTCTAAAAATGCGGGTAGCACCGTCGCTGGAAAGCCTGGCTGCCCCTGATCAAGGTTGCAAGCAAGGATATCGACAGGCAAAAGGCCACGCCATTGCAGCTCGTGTAGCACAGCGAGCAGGGTATAGCTGTCCTTGCCACCCGACAGACACACCAGCCAACGCGCGTCGGGTTCGATCATGCCATATTGCTCGATCGCCTCGCGGGTGTTGCGGACGATGCGTTTACGAAGCTTCTTGAACTCGGTAGTCGAGGGTGCACCGGCAAAAAGTGGGTGAATGTCGTCTTTATCATCCAGCATAGTGGGAACCTTTCGAGTGACCAAGATTTCCCCATACACTACTCTGGGGGCGAACCAAAAGGGCGCAGAGTTGGCGTGGGCGCGCACTGGGCGTGAGTGACAAAGCCACGGGCGAGGCGCAGGGCGGCGTCGACTTGCACTAAGCCATTAAACTGCTCTAATCGGAAGGTGCATTTCGGGTCCACTTTAATGGGTGGATTTTGCTGTTATTCTAGAAATGCCTGCCGCAGCGTGCAGGCACTTTAGGCAGACGCTATTTGCATCGCTGTTGGCAACAACGTGTTTGAAAATACTGGATTAGGATTTGTCCTGCGGATCTGGAACAGGATCGTATCCATCGCTTCCCCATGGATGGCAGCGGCATATGCGCCGAGCCGCAAGGCATGAACCCTTTATCGCCCCATGCTTTTCCAGTGCTTCCATTGCATAGGCGCTGCATGTTGGTTGATAGCGGCAGTTGAACCCGACCCATGGCGAAAATATCAGCCGATAGGCGCGGACTGGGATTGATACAATAAAGGCAAAGGGCGTCATGGGCTGCGTTGCAACGCTGCGCGCAGTTCGTTTTGCATGGCTGCGAGTTGACGGGTTGCTGTAACGCCTGACCGCCCGATCAGCACATAATCGGTGCCAGGGTTGCCAATGTAGGGCAAAACCAGCCTGGAAATTTCGCGTAAGCGCCGCTTAGCCCGGTTGCGGGCAACGGAATTCCCAACTTTTTTGGAACAAGTATATCCAACCCGGATTGGACCTTTGGACGACCTTTTGTTGATTTGCAGAATAAATCCGGGCGTTACTACGCGTCTAGATTTGGCAGCACGCAAAAAATCGGCACGCTTTTTTAATGTCTCAAAACGCAAATGTCCCGCCGGTTGCATATCTGAACCAGCGGCTTCGCTCGTCACAGATGCCATCGGCGGGGTCATATGCTAACCTTTGAAAAGGTTCAGGCGCTCAGCGATTTACGGCCGTGAGCTCGACGGGCGTTAAGAATCTTGCGGCCCGCTTTTGTCGCCATGCGAGCGCGAAAGCCGTGACGGCGTTTGCGCACGAGGTTGGAAGGTTGATAAGTGCGTTTCATCGCATCGGCTCCTAGTCTATTGGTCGGGTAGTCCGCGGATTCGGAAACCGACCATGTTCAGCTTTTGGCATCTAAAGTGCTACCGCGGCCAAGTCAAACCCCTGATTGGCATAATCTTGGCCCACTCAGATAAGATTTTTCACTGGCGGTCGTCTTTGTTTCATATGCCGCGGCGTCACTGTCGGTATTGTCACAAAGCTGTGTGATAGCGATTTGTTGTACTGTTGAGACAGGCACTTTAGGTCAATTATAAATAATCGCGACCGGCGCAATGGAAAAAAAGAGGCATCAGCTAAGCAATATGAACAACGCTACCACAGGTCACAAAGCGCGGTATATTCCGCTGATCGTTATTCTTGTCGTTGCGATTATTAGTTGGATCACCTTTCGCGATCATCTCAGTTTTCAGACCCTGACCGAGAACCGCGAGCAATTGTTGGCCTTTCGGGATGGGCATTATTGGCTGACCGCTTTCGTTTTTGTCGGATTCTATACGATCGTTGTCACCTTTTCGATACCCGGAGCCACAATTATGACGCTGACTGGCGGGTTCTTGTTTGCAACATTTCCTGGCACCCTTCTCAACATGGTTGGAGCAACGACCGGTGCCGTTTGCATTTTCCTCGCCGTCCGTTGGGGTTTGGGCGAACGGCTTGTTGCCAAGATGGATGCAACGGCAGGCACGATCAAACGAATCAAAACAGGAATAGATCAAAACCAGTGGTCCATGTTGTTGTTGATCCGCCTCGTGCCGGCGGTACCGTTCTTTGTGGCAAACCTTTTGCCCGCACTTATCGGCGTGCCTCTGGGCCGATTTATGATTACCACCTTTTTCGGGATCATACCGGGCGCGGTTGTTTATACCGCCGTTGGAGCGGGCCTCGGAGAAGTTTTTGACCGGGGGGAAACGCCTAATCTCAGCATTATCTTTGAACCGCACATACTGTTGCCGATTCTGGGGCTGTGTTTTTTGGCTGCAATTCCGATTTTGATAAACACCCTGCGTAGTAAAAAAGGTTTCTGACAACGATGAAACGGATCAAGACAGACTTGCTGGTGATAGGCGCCGGATCCGGGGGGCTTTCGGTTGCGGCAGGTGCAAGCCAGATGGGCGCGCGTGTCGTTTTGCTGGAAGGGCACAAGATGGGGGGCGACTGCCTGAACTATGGCTGTGTGCCTTCCAAGGCTCTGTTGGCCAGCGGAAAACTGGCATACAGTCATTTGCACAGTGCAGATTTTGGCCTCACCAGTGCTGCGCCCCACGTCGATTACGCCGCTGCCAAGGATCATGTACAAGACGTGATTGCTCAAATTGCGCCGGTCGACAGCCAAGAACGGTTTGAGGGCTTTGGGGTAAACGTGATCCGGGAGTTTGGGCGCTTTATCTCGCACAGAGAGGTTCAGGCCGGCGACACGATCATAACCGCGCGGCGCATTGTGATCGCCACAGGCTCCAGCCCGTTTGTGCCGCCTATAGCGGGCATTCAAAACGTTCCATATCTGACCAATGAAACACTCTGGGATCTGCGCGAAAGGCCGAAACATCTGTTGATCATCGGCGGTGGGCCAATCGGAATGGAAATGGCACAGGCGCATATCCGGCTTGGTTGCAAGGTGATGGTGATCGAGGGGGGCAACGCGCTGGGCAGAGATGATCCCGAGATGGCAGCGGTGGTGTCGAATAGTCTGCGCGATGAAGGCGTGGACATTTTGGAAAATGCACAAGCCGCTCGCATCGAAGGCACTCAGGGCAAGATCACCGTACACACCAAGGATGGCCGCCGTTTTGATGGCTCGCATTTGTTAGTGGCGGCGGGGCGTAAATCCAACACGGACAGGCTGAACCTTGAGGCGGCAGGAATTGATACGACCCGCACCGGGGTCAAGGTTGACGCAGGAATGCGCAGCAGCAACCGTCGGGTCTATGTGGTGGGCGATGCCGCAGGCGGTCTGCAGTTTACCCATGTGGCGGGATATCAGGCGGGCGTTATCATTCGTTCAATGCTGTTTGGGCTGCCATCGAAGGCAAAAACGTCCCATATTCCCTGGGCAACATATACTGATCCGGAACTTGCGCAGGTTGGTATGACAGAAGCGCAGGCCCGAAAGCAACACGGCGTCTCACTCGAAATTGTGCGGTTCCCTTACGAACACAACGATCGTGCCATTGCCGAACGCAAGACCAAGGGCCTGATCAAGGTCATGGTGAACAAAGGCAGGCCCGTCGGTGTCTCCATCGTCGGACATCAAGCGGGTGAGTTGATCACATTGTGGTCTTTGGCACTGACAAATCGCATGAAAATGAGCCAAATCGCCGCGATGGTTGCACCATATCCAACCATTGGTGAAGTTAATAAACGCGCGGCAGGAGCCTATTTCGCGCCGCGGTTGTTTGAAAGTAACACGGTAAAGCGTGTCGTGGGGCTTGTGCAACGCTGCATTCCTTGAGCAGATAGGTCCATGATAAACTCGCTTTCCGGTCGCTTGCTGATCCTTACGACGATCTTTGTGATGATGGCTGAAATCCTGATCTTTGTTCCGTCGATCGCGCGGTTCCGCGAGGAATACCTGCAAAACAAACTGGAACGGGCGCAAATCGCGTCTCTTGTGTTGCTGGCCGACGACATGCCAGATCGCGCTCTGGAGCTGGAGCTTTTGGAAAACGCAGGCGTGTTTAACGTGGTGCTGCGCCGTGACGATGTACGGCGGCTGATGTTATCGGCACCGATGGCTCGGCCGATCGACGCGACCTATGATCTGAGACAAGGAACAGCCCCTATCCTGATCCGCGATGCGATGACGCGTTTGTTGAACCCCGAAAACCAGGTAATACGCGTGATTGGCACCCCGGTGCGCGAGGCGGGCCAGCTGATCGAGGTCACGATGGACACTGGTTCTTTGCGCGTAGCCATGTTCGATTATGGGACACGAATTCTTGTTCTTTCGGCTGTGATTTCGGTGTTTACGGGATTGCTGCTGTTCGTGGCTGTACGCGCAATCCTCGTTAAACCGATCCGTGGCGTTGTCGGAAACATGCAACGCTATGCAATAGACCCCGAAGATGCACGCAGCATCATCACGCCTCGCGCGCGCGTAACCGAGCTACGAGAGGCTGAGGAGGCGCTACGAAGCTTACAAACAGAACTGATTCAGGCGTTGCGCCAAAAAGAGCGGTTGGCGCAATTGGGCGCTGCGGTATCAAAAGTCAGCCATGATCTGCGCAATATCATGACATCGGCTCAGCTGTTTACAGACAGGATCGAAATGTCAGAGGATCCGCAGGTCCGGCGGATGGCACCTAAGCTGGTGAGTTCGATTAAGCGGGCGGTGCATTTGTGTGAAAGCACTCTTGCTTTTGGCAAGGCCGAAGAACCAAGCCCGACACTGACGCTGACAACGCTGGACCAGTTGATTGGCGATATTCTGGACAGTGAACGTCTAGCCGTGGGTGATTATGACCTGAGCCTGAGCGAAAGTATTCCCCCGATGTTGACCCTGCGGGCTGATCCCGAGCAACTTTATCGCATAATCTTGAATCTTGTACGCAATGCCCGACAGGCGATCATTGCGAGCGGCAACCCAGGGTCGGTTAACGTGTCGGCCTATGAAGACCAAGAAAATTGGTGGGTCGAAGTAGCCGATACGGGACCGGGCCTGCCTGCCAAGGCACAAGAGCATCTGTTCATACCATTCCAGGGAGGTGTTCGACATGGGGGCACAGGGTTAGGCCTTGCTATTGCGGCCGAACTGGTGCGTGGACATGACGGGATACTACAATTAGACCGAACAGGGCCGGGTGGAACAGTGTTTTCGATCCAATTACCTAAGGGCAGTTGCATTTGAACTTGCGTGGACGATTGCACCGATTGGCTCTTGCAAAGCAGTGGCCTCGGGACTAAACCGCACAACGTGGACCGATAGCTCAGCTGGATAGAGTACCTGACTACGAATCAGGGGGTCGGGGGTTCGAATCCTCCTCGGTCCGCCACTGATTTCCCCCATATCCCACAGCTTCACATAACTGGCTGTAATACTTGTTATTTCAGGTTGTTATTTTCAGATTTTTGATCTGAGGATTTTCTTTCGCGCGGTAATTGCGCCGTTTCAATCGTTTCCTCAGAGGCGCTATTTCGGCAGCACGAGTTTCCCTGTTTTTTGCAATTAACAGGGAAATTAACAGGGAATTTTCTTTTTTCTGGGTTTTGGAAGCGGCTGGAAACGCTGTCATGGTCATAAATTATTGGATTTTAGAAGCGCGCTGGGCAAAATTAATAGGGAATTAAATAAGGATTAACAGGGAACTTTACTGATTAAGAGCTTATCTTGCTCAACCCAAGTTTCAGGCACGCGCTTGCTTTGCAAATAACGAATGGTGAGGTCTGGATTTAGGGTTCCATTTAGGATTGCTTTTTGAACTTTTGGCGACAAACAGGC